>JBDRBM010000015.1:0-40776 GCA_043822665.1 Candidatus Omnitrophota bacterium | reverse complement strand
ATAGTCCCATCTTCTTTTAATTCAGAAACTTTTGTTTCTCCCACTGTTGAAATTTCATCCATACCACTTTTATGACCATTAAAATAACCATGAACCACTATAGCTCTTTTTACTTTTAAACGCTTTAAAACCTCTGCCATTATTTCTACCAACTCTGGTTTGTTTACACCTAAAACTTGACGATTATCTCCATCCAAAGTAAAAGCTGGATTCACAAGTGGCCCTAATATGTTAAATATGGTTGGAAAGGGTAATTCCTTGCGAACTTTCTGAACATTTTTAAACGCTTTATGAAAATTAGGGGCGTAAATAAATCCGATTCCTATTTTTGAGATACACACTTCAACTTGCTTCGGTTCTAAATTAATATTTACGCCTAACTCTTCTAGGACATCCGCGCTTCCACATTTAGAAGTAACGGCTCTGTTCCCATGTTTTGCGATAATAATACCTGCTGACGCAAGAATAAACATAATAGTTGTAGATACATTAAAAGTCTCGAGTGGCCCGCCTCCAGTTCCACATGTATCGCCAAGAGCAGCCTTGCTAAATATTCCAATTTTGCCAGTTTTTACTTTAATCGGTGTTGCTAGTTTTCTTAAAGTATATGCGAATGCTGCAATTTCATCAACGGTTGGACTCTTTTTATACATTGCGGTCAAAAATGCCCCTTGCTGAAACTCAGACGCTTGACCTGATATAAGTATGCGCATTGCTACACAAGCTTCTTCGGCGGATAGATCTTGTTTGTGAATAATTTTCTCAATGTAATCATCGAGAGCTTGATAGCCAGTATATTCCTTTCTAAATGCTTTATACAATGTATCTGCAAATGTGTCTGATTTCATATGTCCACCCTTATACAAATTCTACCAGATTACCGCACTACACTACTATGAGTATATCATGAAATTGACCTACTTTAAACCACTATTTTATAAAGAAATATACATGAAATTATCCTTCTGTCAAGCTTCCAAAGTCAACTTATTTCTTTAGCAACGGGGCGGCGGCCAATAACTGTCCACGCGCAACCAAAAATCAGCCTTGATAAGCCTGCTTGAGCCCACCTTATCCTGTTGTAATCCGCTGCCCTGTTTCATAACTAAGCCGTTCCCACTCCAAATATTGTTGGTATGCATTTAATCTGGCTCCATGACAGATACATAGTCTTGGTGTCCAATAGGTGTCCATGCACAGCCTAATTCCAGCCTTTTCAGGCCTGTTCGAGCCTGCTCAAAAATCTTCCTAACTTACTGCAAGATATCGTAGTTACAATATTTTCAAAGAGTTACGAAAATCAGCAAGATTACATTACAAAACCATTGCTCTGCCATTGAGCTACGCCAGCGAAATTTTGCTTTGCAAAATTTCGTGGTGAGTAAGGCCGCCTATTGCGGCCGCGTCGAACCACGAAATAAATATTTACCTTGTCTTTGCCTTTAGCAACGTCCTTCGGCTCGCAGAAAATCCTCTTATTCATCGGATTTTACTGCTTGCTCAGGACCAAATTCGCCTCCGGCGAATTTGGAGCGGGTGAACGGGATCGAACCGTCGTAGCTAGCTTGGAAGGCTAGTGCTCTACCATTGAGCTACACCCGCGAAATTTGCGAAGCAAATTTCGTCCCGAGCAGCTTGTAGGCTTTAAATCATGCCGCGAGGGACGAAGTAATTACTAATCTTATACCAGTCCCTCGCAGCCAAAAGTAAGAATTAGAGTTGCTCGGGACGATTTTTGCCTTGCAAAAATCGGTGGGCAGAGGAGGATTCGGCGCCCTCCGCTTCTCTCCGGGTCGGCCATTCGTCTCGCCAAGCGCATGCTCTTATTCATCGCATACGGCGGACTCTATTCGAATCCTCTACTACCCAACAACATTCTCAATATGATTTGGTGGGCAGAGGAGGATTCGGCGCCCTCCGCTTCGCCCTTCGACAAGCTCAGGGCTTCGCTCCGGGTCGGCCATTCGCCCCGTAAACAGATGCTCCTTATTCAGTCGCATCTACGGGGCTCTATTCGAATCCTCATAACATCCCACTAATGTTTTATTCGTTTGGTGGGCAGAGGAGGATTCGAACCTCCGTAGGCGCAAGCCATCAGATTTACAGTCTGACCCCTTTGGCCACTCGGGTATCTGCCCAGTTTGGTCAACAGCTAATAGTTGACAGTTCACAGAAAAACTTTAACCCTTCTGGACTGTCAACTGTCAACCGTTAACTGTCAACTTCTTTATTGCCTCGGGTATTCTTTCTAATATATCACTCGCTATGAGGCCTGTTTCTCCTTTTTCTTTTTCTGCCAGGTCTCCGGCAAGGCCATGGACATATACAGCCGATCTTGCCGCGTCAAACGCCTTTAATCCCTGCGCCAGAAACGCTCCTATTATTCCTGTCAGGACATCTCCACTGCCTGCAGTCGCCATGCCAGGGTTACCTGTTTTATTTATGTAAGATCTTTTCTTATCGCCTCGGCCTGCCACAACAGTGCCGGCGCCTTTTAAAACTACTACAGCATTATAATAATCTGAAAATTGTTTTGCAACAATTAATCTATTCTTTTTTATATAATCTATGTCTTTTTTGAAGAGCCTTGACATCTCACCAGGGTGCGGCGTAACAATATACTCGTTTTTAATCTTCTTTAGTATAGAGGGGTTCAGAGATACCGCATTTAACGCATCAGCGTCAAGCACCATAGGTCTTTTCGTGTTCACTATAAGTTCTCTTATTAATTTCTGAGTCTCCTTATTTAAAGATACCCCCGGCCCTAATATAATGGTGTCTGCCTTATTGATTTGTTTCAAAGCCTGTTTTTTGGCTTTCATTGAAAGCGTACCCTGCCTTGTTTCTGGAAGCGGGCATGTCATAACCTCTGTCAATTTTACTTCCATTATTGCGTTTAGGGAGGATGGTATACCGAGAGTTACGAGTCCTGCGCCTGAACGTAAGCACGCACAAGCACAAAGCGCTGCCGCACCTGTAAGCCCCGTAGACCCGGCTAAAATAAACACATGGCCGTAATCGCCTTTATGCGTATCTTCTTTCCTTTTATCCAGAAATTTCATACAATTATTTATTTGTTTCTCCAGAGTATTGCGTTGCTTATCGCGTAATTATTCGTATGAGACATACTGACCAAGATATTGTCAAGGTTGTTTTTATCTGCAAATTCTCTGACCTCGCCATGCAATATTACTTCCGGTTTACCCTTGGCGTCGTTAAGTATCTCTATATTTTTAAGCCTGGCGCCGATTCTGGTATCGCCAAATGCTTTTAGCACCGACTCCTTGCAGGCAAAACGCGCAGCCAGAGTCTCGTGCGAAAACTTCTTTGTATTGGCATAGTCAAGCTCTCTCTGTGTAAACACCCTTCCCAGAAACCGCTCGCCCCACTTATCAAGCGCCTTTTTTATTCGCCATACCTCTATGATATCCACGCCTGTTCCGATTATCATTTTATAAGCGCTTTCATGTCTTTTACTGCTTTATAAAGCCCGGTAAAAACAGCTCGCGAGATTATTGCATGGCCTATATTCAATTCATGAACACCTTTTATGCCTGCTATCTTTTTTACGTTTGAATAATCCAGGCCATGACCGGCATTTACCACCAACCCGAGCAAGAGCCCGTAGCTAACCGCGTCCTTTATTTTCCTGTATTCTCTTTCTATCGCCTCTCTGCCTCTTGCCAGGCTATATTTTCCTGTATGTATCTCTATGATATCAACCCCTATAGCCTTTGCCGCATAGATCTCTTTCTCGTCAGGATCTATAAAAAGGCTGACCTCCATGCCTTTCCCCTTTAAGAACTCAACCACCTTTTTTATTCCTGCCCTGTTTTTTACAACACTCATCCCGCCCTCGGTAGTAAGCTCCTGCCTTTTTTCCGGAACAAGCGTAGCCTGATGCGGACAAACCTCTCCCGCGATCTCCACTATCTCCCGGTTTATTGACATCTCCAAATTAAACCTGGTCTTTACAACATCTCTCAATTTTTTTATATCAGCATCGATTATATGCCTGCGGTCTTCTCTTAAATGAGCTACTATGCTATCGCACCCGGCCTTCTCGCATACTAAAGCAGCCGCAATTGGGTCAGGCTCTATGCCGCCCCTTGCCTGGCGCAATGTTGCCACATGATCTATGTTCACGCCGAGCTTTGACATGCTACCTATTCTCCGTTACATACCCCTTGTTCATTGTTTTCTTTTTTAAGGCTGGCTGTTCTTGTGAATTTTCATCCAGGTATGATTTGTAGAGGTCGGAATCATAAAACTTGATTGCAAGGCTATTTACTTTTTCCAGTTCGCCATTCACATAAAACCACGTTATAATAGCGAGCATCAAAGATATCACCTTTATCCAGAAATTATTGATTATCCAATTCTTCATAAATCAGCTCCGGTTAAAAGGCAAACCCTTTTTCTTTCTTTCAGGTTTACATAGATTGTTCAGTACACGGTTCAGCGCGTCTTTATCGAGGTCATGCGTCAGCTTCCCTCCTGTAGCCACTGAAATTCCGCCGGTCTCCTCAGAGACTATAATTACTACGGCGTCGCTCTCTTCGCTCAGCCCAAGGCCTGCCCTGTGCCTGGTGCCCAGTGTTCTTGATATCTTAGGGTTCTGCGTAAGCGGGAATAAACAACCTGCCCCTGAAATCCTGTCTCCTGAAATTATCACACCACCGTCGTGCAGCGGCGTATTTGGCATAAATATCGTCATTAAAAGCTCTGTATTTACCTTTGCGTCTATCTCTATGCCGCTCTCAACGTAATGATCCAGCTTGCTTTCCCTTTGAATCGCTATAAGGGCCCCTATTCGACGCTTTGACAAAGAAAGCGAAGCCTTCACCACTTCTCTAATGATCTCTGCCTCTTTAAAAAATATCTCTGACCAGCGATGCTGCCCTATACTGGCCAACCCTCTCCGTAATTCAGGCTGGAATATAATAAGAAAAGTTATTACAGATATGGCGAAAAGCTTGGTAAAAATCCAGTTAATCGTATCCAAGCCCAGTTTTTGGGTAATAATAAAAAAGAGCACTATTAATATTATGCCTTTTAATACATGGACTCCTCTGGTGCCCCTTGCGAATATTAAAATCACATAAAATATAAACCAGAGGATCCCTATCTCAATAAGTATCTTGGCCCATACCAGATAATCAGGCATTTATCTTCTCCCTGTTTCTCGTAATGGCATCCGCGACTTTGGCTACCTGCTTCATCTCTTTTACATCATGTACCCTTATGATATCAGCCCCGTTTTTTATAGCAATGGCCACGCTGGATGCTGTGCCAAATACCCTTTCTCGAGGCGAAACACCAAGAATATTTCCTATAAAAGACTTTCTTGAAACCCCTGCCAGAATAGGTTTCGATAGAGACCTAAAGGCAGAAAGATTGTTCAAAATTTCAAGATTATGCCAATATGTCTTTCCAAAACCTATGCCAGGATCTATTATGATATTCTCTTTTTTTACGCCGCTATCCTCAGCCCGCTCTATAAGATTAGCGAGTTTTTCAAGGATTTCTTTTATAAGATTACCGTATGCCGGGGATTTTTGCATTGTCTGCGGTTCACCTTTTATATGCATAATAACAACGCCTGCGTTATATCTCGCGGCAACCTCGGCCATGCGGCTGTCATACTCAAGCCCTGTTATGTCATTTATTATGAAAGCGCCTTTGTCCAGGGCGCGCAGAGCAACCTCTGATTTGCGAGTATCAATAGAAATCGGAACCTTTGTCTTCTTTGCCAGCTTTTCTATGACAGGTATCACCCTTTTTATTTCTTCTTCCAGCGAAACAGGTAATGCCCCCGGCCTTGCGGACTCGCCTCCAATATCAATGATGTCCGCGCCTTCTTCTATAATCCTTTCCGCCTCTTCTATCGCGCGCCCGGGGTCATCATACAGCCCGTCACCGCTGAATGAATCAGGTGTAAGGTTTAGGATCCCCATAATATAGGTACGCGAGCCGAACTCAAATCCTCTCATGCTGCTTTCGGTTCCTGGAAAACAAGGTGATTAACCTCCTCGGAATCCATTACCTCTTTTTCCAGTAATTTCTCGGCTAAGAGTTTTAGTTTATCTCTGTTTTTTAAGAGTTCTTCCTTTGCCTTTAAATAACACTCATCTATAATATATTTGACCTCTCTGTCTATTTCCACAGCGGTAGATTCGCTGTAATTTTTCTGTTCTGTTATATCCCGCCCCAAAAAAATCTGCTCCTCACGTTTGCCAAAAGTAAGATTACCAAGCTTCTCACTCATGCCCCATCTCATGACCATATCCCTTGCAAGTTCAGTAGATTTTTCAAGATCATCCCGCGCGCCTGTTGAAAGCTCATTGAATATTATCTCTTCACTGGCCCTGCCTCCGAGTATCCCAACTATTTTACCCATAAGCTCTTTTTTTGTAACAATATACTTATCCTCAAGCGGCAATCTCATTGTATAACCCAGGGCAATGCCCCTCGGTATTATAGAGACCTTATGCAGTGGATCTGCCCCTGGTATCAAAAGCGCCAACAGCGCGTGACCTGACTCATGGTACGCTACGATCTTTTTTTCTTCAGCATTTATAACCCTGGTTTTCTTTTCAGGCCCGGCAATAACCCTTTCGATTGACTCCTGCATCTCTTTCGTTTCAACTGAAGCCTTATTCCTCCTTGCGGCCAGCAGCGCGGCCTCATTCACGAGATTCGCCAAGTCTGCGCCTGAAAATCCTGACGTCTGCCTTGCAATAGACTTCAAATCGACTTCCTTGGCAAGTTTTATATTTTTAACGTGTACTTTTAAAATATCCTCCCTGCCTATAATGTCAGGCCGGAAAATAACTATCGTCCTGTCAAACCGGCCAGGCCTTAACAATGCGGGGTCAAGCACATCCGGTCTGTTAGTCGCTGCTATTAATATAACGCCTTCCTGCGTGTCAAATCCGTCCATCTCCACGAGAAGGGCATTAAGTGTTTGCTCGCGTTCATCATGTCCGCCCCCGATACCGGCAAACCTCTGCCTTCCCACAGCATCTATTTCGTCAATAAAAATTATACAGCCCTTGCCGCCTATCTTTGCGGCGCGCTTTGCCTGTTCAAACATGTCCCTTACTCTGGACGCGCCAACACCTACAAACATCTCCACAAAATCCGAACCGCTTATGCTGAAAAAAGGGACACCTGCTTCACCGCTGACTGCCTTTGCCAGAAGTGTCTTTCCTGTCCCAGGAGGCCCCATTAGCAATACGCCTTTAGGAATTTTGCCGCCTAACTTTTGGAATTTTTTAGGGTCTTTTAAAAAGTCTATGATTTCTCTGAGCTCTTCTTTTGCCTCATCCACGCCAGCGACATCCTTAAAAGTAATTCTGTTCTTGTCTTTTGTAATCTGTTTAGCCCGGCTTTTTCCAAAAGAAAGAATCCTGCCGCCGCCCTGCGCGCTCCTATAGACAAAAAACCACAAGAATGCTATAAACAGGATCATGGGACCTAAAGAATAAAAGAGGTTTGCCCACAGCGTCTTTGGCGGTTTCACGTCAAAATCAGGGACATTTTCTTTAAGCCTGGTCAAAAGATCCTGGTCTTCCGTGAGGATGTTTACTGTAAACTGCGCCCCGCTTGACAAAACACCCTTGATGCGGTCTTCGACCTTCACTGCTGAACTTATTGCGCCTGTTTCTTTGTTTTTTTCAAGCAGGCGGTAAAATTCTCCGTAGGTCAATTCCTTTGGCATTGCCTGAGGAGCAAATGAGCCCAACCTGAATAAATAAATCAATAATAGAAAAATACCAAACCACATAAATATATTTCTATTTGTATTATTCTTATGCATCTTGCCTTTGTTCTGCTTTTGCGTCTGCATTTTATGGCTCTCCATTTTTTATAACAGCTTAATGTTGTATTGTAGCAACAAATCCAAAAAAAATCAAGATAAAGTAGCCGGGAAAATTATTAGCCTCAAATTTAACTTGTCCACAATGTAGGTGACCCTTAAGGGTCACCTACATACCGGCTTAAGCCTTTCTTAAAATCAAACTTTTTTTCTCTTTTTTTATGTCTATCCCGCCAGGCAGGTCTACAATTGAATTCGCAGGCCTATTACCTATCAATCCATCCATCTCCTTCCAGTGCTGATAGGTAAATCTCCTAAGATCGCCTTTTAGCTCTTTTAGAGCGCTTCTCAATATTCTCTTTTTAATGGCGCTTGGCTGTTTTTTAAGTTTCTTGATATCCAACACAATCTCTCCGCGTCTATTTTTCCTGGATATGATCTTAAGCTTCCGCCTGCTAAATTTATCCAGAAACTCATTTTCGGCTCTAAGATTTTCTGCTGTATTTACCAGGATTTCTTTTATATTAGGATTAAATTTATCTTCGAGGAACGGGATTAATTCATGCCTTACCTTGTTGCGCGTAAAGATATTTTTATCGTTTGACGAATCATGCCGGCATTCGAGTCTGTGTTCCTTTATAAAATCTTCGATCTCGCGCCTTGTGATATCAATAAGAGGCCTTATTATGATCATACCGTTTATTTCTTTGACAGGATTCATCCCTCCTAATCCTGACATGCCAGAACCACGCACTAAGCGCATTAAA
The DNA here is from genome assembly GCA_043822665.1 of Candidatus Omnitrophota bacterium. GTDB lineage: Bacteria > Omnitrophota > Gorgyraeia > Gorgyraeales > Gorgyraeaceae > JAHIEN01. The sequence continues at coordinate 32,187 of JBDRBM010000015.1, read as the reverse complement.
ATTGTCTCTGCCTGGTCATCTCTTGTGTGGCCAACAGCAATTTTATCTATCTTGTTTTCGCGCGCTATCTTGAAGAAAAAATCATAACGTTCAAAACGGGCAGCTTCTTCGGAAGATATCTTTTTCTCATTTGCGATCTTCGGTATGTTTTTTTCCTCGCAAAAAATAGGCAAATTGAGGGACCCCGCCAGGGCCTCGCAAAACTTTCTATCCTCTCTTGACTCATTCCCTCTAAACATATGGTCCATATGAGCTATATATAATTTTAGCTCATATTCCTGCCTAATTAATATTAGCGCGCGAAGCAGCGCAACTGAATCAGGACCACCTGATAGGCCTATGAGTATATTATCGTGCCTATTAAGCATTCTGTATTTTTCTACCGTAACCCGAATTTTGTCTATTAAGTCGAGAGGCATTAGTCAAACACAATGTAACCCCGCTGCCAAGCAGCGGGGTTTGTTAAGTTAAATGAGCGCATCACTTACGCTCCTTTCAGGAGCGTAAGTGATAAGTGCGAATTTATCCTGAAGCAGTGACAAATAGGAGCTGCTGAAGGATCTCTTGAGATTGCTTCGCTTCGCTCGCAATGACAAGCATCTGTACAATAAAAAGGAATTTCCTATTAGTATCAAGTTATGGTAGCGGCGACTGGATTTGAACCAGTGACGCGCCGGGTATGAGCCGACTGCTCTGCCAGACTGAGCTACACCGCCGAATTTTTATTTCATAAAAATTCGTCCCGAGCGACACTGATTATCCCTATCAGGCCGCGAGGGGCCAAATTCTATCTCAGCGCCTCATTCAAACTACCTGTCCTATACCCCTCTAAATCCAGGACAATATAAGTAAACCCAATCAACTTCAAAGATTTTTTTATTCTATCACAAAATCTTTTATTTAGAAACCTTTTTATGTCTTTTTGCTCTACCTCTATTCTTGCTATGCCCTCGTGATACCTTACCCTGACCTGTTTTATGCCTAAGCGTTTTATAACATTTTCTGCGCGTTCGACTTTTTTAAGTAAGGTCTTCTCTATTCTCCTGCCGTAGGGGATTCTGGAAGCAAGGCACGCCATAGAAGGCGCATTCCAAGTTTCAAGCCCAAGTCTTTTTGAATACCTGCGTATATCGACCTTGGTTATGCGCGCCTCCTGCAGAGGGCTTCTTACCATAAACTCTTTCTTTGCAATACTGCCAGGCCTGTAATCTTTTTTGTCATCCAAATTCGAAGCGTCTACAACAAACCGCGCGGCATTCTCCCTTGCAATGCCTTTAAGTCTGCCAAACAATTCCTTTTTACAATAATAACATCTGTCACGAGGATTCTTCGCAAAATTAATGTCTGATAATTCATTCGTACGTATTATCTTATGCCTGACATTCAAGCGTTTTGCAAAATCCCTGGCCTGCCTAAGTTCAGAACGCGTATAAGTATCTGATACCGCTGTCACAGCCAGTATATCCTTCTTCGGCAGTGTATCGCTGGCCACCCTGAGAAGAAAACTCGAATCAACCCCGCCTGAAAACGCCACCACGATACTACCTAGTTTTTTTAAGATCTTCTTTAATCTTTGTATTTTGTTCATAGGTACGCCCCACACCTTATATTATTCGAAGGACTTTTTCGTGATAAAAAGGTGCGGGGTCAAGTTAAGCGAGGATTTTTTCTATCCAGCCGCCTCCAAGGACGTAGTCGCCTTTGTAAAAAACCGCTGCCTGACCAGGTGTTATGGCATCCTGAGGTTTGTCAAATTTCACCTCTGCTGTAGTATTGCCCGTAATTTTAACAAGCGCCTTGGCTTTTTTATGAGTATATCTTATTTTAACCTCAGCCTCTAAATCTGAACTGTCTTTATTGATAACCCAATTGATCTCTTTAGCAATAAATTGCCTTTTCTTAATCTCGTGGGCCTCGCCCGCAATAACCTGATTTTTCTCCGGGATTATATTTATCACATATAAGGGTTTACTATGAGAAATGCCCAGCCCCCTGCGCTGACCTATTGTAAAATTCCAAAATCCTTTGTGGCCGCCAAGCACCTTGCCGGAAGAAGCAACTATATCACCCTCTTTCTCTTTTATGCCGCAGTGATTCATGATAAATTCCGAGTAATTATCACCCGGCACAAAACATATATCCTGACTGTCTGTCTTTTTATGCACCCTAAGGCCAAGCTCTCTTGCCTTTTTCCTTACGTCCTCTTTTTTTAACTCTCCTAAAGGAAAAAGGATTTTCCGCATCTGTCTATCCGTAAGCAAAGATAAAACATAAGATTGATCTTTCACCTTGTCCACAGCCTCTCTAAGCCTGTAAGGGCAGTTTCGTTCTATCCTGGCATAATGTCCTGTTGCTATAAAATAACATTCCAAGGCCTCTGCTTTCTTCAAAAAAGCGCCGAATTTTATCCTTTGATTGCAAACTATACATGGATTAGGGGTCCTGCCCGCTAAATATCCGCGGGTAAAATAATCTATGACTTCCCTGCGAAACACCTCCTCAAAATTTAAGACATAATGCCTGATGCCAAGCGCGTCACAAACCCCTTTGGCATCCTCTATGTCCCGCAAAGAACAACACGAGCGCTCCTTGTGCCTGCCGCAGTATTCCCTTGGCCAGACCTTCATTGTAGCGCCAATAACATCATAGCCCTTGTCTTTTAAAATAGCCGCGGCAACAGAACTGTCTACTCCGCCGCTCATGGCAACTAAAACTCTATGTTTAGACATAAACCTTAAAAAAAACCGGATTTAATATTTTGATATATATTTATCAATCGCCTTTGCCGCTCGTTTACCCGAACCCATGGCAGCTATAACTGTATCATCTCCGCTCGTAGCATCCCCTCCCGCATAGACACCTTTTATATTAGTGACTTGTGTCTCTGGGTCAACTTCAATCTTGCCGCCCATCCCGACTTTAAGCTCAGGGGTGGCATTTAAAAAAACAGGGTTAGGGCTCTGGCCGATTGCCATGATAATTGTATCTGTATCCAACGTAAATTCCGAACCTGGTATTGGTATAGGCCGCCTTCTACCTGTAGAATCAGGTTCGCCAAGTTCCATCCTTACGCACTCCATACCCGTTACAAAACTATTGTTATCTCCTGATATTCTTTTAGGCAGCGCCAGCGTGAGAAATTCCACACCTTCTTCCCTTGCGTTTTCTATCTCTTCTTTTCTTGCCGGCATCTCCTTTTCAGATCTCCTATAGACTATATAAACTTTTTCCGCGCCAAGCCTTAAAGACACCCTGGCTGAATCCATGGCAGTATTGCCGCCTCCCACTACCGCGACCTTTTTTCCGATATTTATCGGCGTGTCATAATCAGGGAAAAGATATGCCTTCATTAGATTCGCCCTTGTCAATAGTTCATTTGACGAATAAACCCTGTTAAGATTTTCGCCGGGTATATTCATAAAACTAGGCAGCCCCGCGCCTGTGCCTATGAATACAGCCTTGTAACCTTCATCGAGCAACTCTTTCAGAGCGGCAGTCTTCCCGACTATAAAATTTGTCTTAAATTCTACTCCGAGAGACTCAAGGTAATTCACTTCTTTTTTTACAATGTCCTTGGGTAAGCGGAATTCAGGTATACCGTACACAAGGACACCGCCTGCGGCATGAAGCGCCTCGAACACAGTTACTTTATAACCCATCCTTGCCAGATCTCCGGCACACGTAAGCCCGGCAGGCCCACTGCCTATGACTGCGATTTTAGCTCTCGTTGTTAGAATATCGGGTATCGGGTATCGGGGTTCGATATGGTGATTCAGCTCCCAGTCCGCCGCGAATCTTTCCAGCGCGCCTATGTTTACAGGCGTTTTCTTTGCATTCAGTACGCACGCCCCCTCGCACCGATCCTCCTGCGGACATACTCTCCCGCATACGCCCGGAAGGTTGTTTCTTTTCTTTATAATCTTAATGGCCTTGTCAAAACTACTATTCTTTATCGCCATTATGAAATCCGGTATATCTATTTCAACAGGACAATTAGCAGAGCACTGCGGATTTTTACAAAAGAGACACCTTGCAGCCTCTTTTAATGCCTCTTCCTGAGACATACCAAGAGCCACTTCACTGAAATTTTTTATTCTCTCTTCAGGGTTTTGTTTTTTCATATCAAGTCTTATGTCCTGCGCATTACATTTTTTTATCTATCCCTCTAATCTTACACGCGTGTCTTTCCTGTTCCTTGAAAAGACCCTGTCTGGATATAAGTTCTTCAAAATTTACCTTGTGGCCGTCAAATTCAGGACCGTCAACGCACGCAAATTTTGTCTCTCCGCCCACTTCTATCCTGCATGAACCGCACATGCCTGTACCGTCTACAAGCACCGTATTAAGGGAGACTACTGTTTTTATCCCCGCGGGTCTTGTCAGGTCAGAAATAACTTTCATCATGATTGCGGGACCCACAGAATAAACAAGATCTATTTTTTCGGTTTTTTCCATCAATCTCTTTAATATACGCGACACAAAACCCTTTTCGCCTTCTGTGCCGTCGTCTGTGGCAATAAACATTTCATGGCAAGCCTTTTTCAGCTCGTCCTTAAATATAACCAATTCCTTGTTCTTTGCCCCGATTATCACAATCACCTTATTCCCGGCTTCAGCGTAAGCCCTGACAACAGGATAAAGCTCTGCTATTCCGACGCCGCCTCCAATGCAGCACACTGTCCCAATTTTTTCAACATCTGTCGCGTGCCCCAGAGGTCCGACTACGTCAAGCAGATACTCGCCTGTCTTTTTCTCCGCAAGCCTATGTGTCGTAACGCCTACTGCCTGATATACCATGACAACGGAATCTCTTGTGTGCCCGGCTATTGTAAGAGGTATCCTTTCGCCGCGCTCATCAATCCTAATTATTGCGAATTGGCCTGGTTTTGCCTTTTTGGCCACAAGGGGGGCGTCTAATTCCATCTTGTATATCGCTGGCGCTATGTTTTGATTTAATAAGATCCTAAACATCTGTCTCAGCCCCTATAAGGTTTAAACCTTTCAAAGTCAAATCCGGATCTATCTTGTTGACTCTTTTGCAATAGGGCCCTATTAGACGGGCCATGCCGCCCGTGGCTATGACCTTGTATCCTCTGCAGTATTTTTTTCTCAGCTTTTCAATGATCCCGTCGCATAGACCGCTAAAGCCGTAAATTGCGCCACTTATCATGCTTTCTTGGGTTTCCCTGCCCAATATATCGCGAGGCTCACGCAGAGTCACCCGTGGCAACAATGCCGCGCGTTCTGACAGCGCGTCAATAGAGACTTCCACGCCTGGCGCTATAACTCCTCCAAGATATTCTTTTCTTCCATTCACAATATCTATAGTTATCGCTGTGCCAAAATCCACTACTATGGCCTTGCCGCCGTAAAGTTCAAATACCGCTCTTGCGTTAACCAGCCTGTCCTGACCAACCTGCCATGGTTTTTTATATCTGTTTTTAACTCCACTGTCCACATCCCTGCCTACGACAAACACGGGGCATTTCAACGCACCGCGAAGTTCTCTCTCGACACGTTTCAGCGATTCCGGCACAACGCTCACAATAATAACACGCTCTAATTTCTTCGCGTGCGATCTGATTTTACGCCTGAACATCTTATCTCTGGTCTGAATCTTAAAGATCCTGTGTAGAGATTTCCCCTCAAAAACCCCGCAATGAATATTAGTATTGCCAATGTCTATCGCCAATAACATACCATTTTTCCTAACCTATCTCAATAAGATAACATCACCCGCAAGCACCCTTTCATTAAACCCGGAATCCAATCTTACTATAAGGGCGCCTTCTTTATCTACATCCACTGCATAACCCGATATAGAGTGATTATGATAATTTACCTGGACCCTTTTGTCAAGTATTGCCGAGAGCTCTTTGTGCTCCTTTATAATCCTTGATTTATTCCCGTTTTTAAAAATACTATAATACCTATCGATATTTCTCAAAAGCCTCCTTGTAAATTCCACCCTTGATATCTGAATACCTTTCTCGGCAAAAATAGAGGTTCCTCCTTCAGGCAAGAGTTCTTTCTTCGTGTTTATATTAACTCCTATGCCGACTATGACAAAATTTACCATATCAGCTTCTCCATTTAGCTCTGTCAGTATTCCGCTTACTTTTCTGTTATATATCAGGGTGTCATTAGGCCATTTAATGAGCGCCGGCAAGCCTGTTTCGTCCCTGATAGTCCTTGCAACGCTCAGCGCTGAAAAAAGCGTGATAACTGGGATTTCTCTCAGCAGTGTATCCGGCCTAAGTATCACGGAAAGATATACGCCTTTACCTCTGGGAGAGACCCATTTCCTGCCAAGCCTTCCACGGCCCTTTGTCTGGTATTCCGCTGTTACAACCGCGCCTTCTTTTTCTCCGGAAATGGCCAGGTTATATGCCGCGTCATTGGTTGAAGCGATCTCTCCAAAGGAATATACCTTTCTGCCTATGACGTCTGTATTGAGTTTCCATTTCAGCTCTATCTCTGTCAAACGGTCAGGCACTGTCATTAGCTTGTAGCCGAGATGCGGAGAGGCGGCTATTTCATAACCCTCTGCCCGCAGCTTCTCTATGTGTTTCCACACAGCAGTCCTTGAAACCCCAAGGGTTTCGCTCAGCTCCTCGCCAGAAACATAACTATCTATATTCTGTTTAAAAAAAATCAATATCTTATCGTCTAACATAATCTAGATTGCTTAACTTGAGATGCGGAAAAAGACACAATGTAGGTGACCCTTAAGGGTCACCTACATTGTGGATAAGTTAAGAGATTTCAAACGATTTCGCTCAGCTCTTTAATCTCATCCCTTATCTCTGCGGCGCGCTCAAATTGAAGATTCCTCGCGCACAATTCCATTTCTCTTTCCAGTTCCGCAATTAAACTCTTTCGTTCATATTCCTCTTCGGTCTGGCCAGCCACTTCAAATGTAATCTCCTTTGCTCTTTTTACAGATTCTATCCCGTCTCTAATCGCCTTATCAATAGACTTCGGCACAATATTGTGTTTTTTATTAAATTCCAGCTGTCTTATTCGCCTGCGGCTTGTCTCATCAACAGCTTTTTTGATGGAATTTGTTATTGTGTCAGCATACATTATAACCTGGCCGTCTATATTGCGGGCTGCTCTCCCTGCCACCTGAATAAGCGAAGTCGCTGATCTTAAAAACCCTTCTTTATCCGCGTCAAGTATGACCACCAGTGAAACCTCAGGGAGATCCAGGCCTTCGCGCAATAAATTTATGCCTACAAGGCAATCGAACTTTTTCTTTCTTAAATTACGCAATATCTCCGAACGCTCAATCGTATCTATCTCTGAATGCATATAATCTACTTTCAATCCTTCATCCTTTAAATAGGCTGTCAGGTCTTCGGCCATTCTTTTGGTCATTGTAGTCACCAGCACACGCTGGTCTTTGGCGGATCTTTCTTTAATATTTTTAACCAGGTCCTGTATCTGACCTTCTGACGGTTTTATAATAATCTCTGGGTCTATAAGCCCCGTGGGCCTGATAAGCTGTTCTACGATCTGGCTTGAATTTTTAAGTTCATAATCAGAAGGTGTGGCGGATACAAACATCGCCTCATGTATAATGTTAATAAATTCATCGAAATTTAAAGGCCTATTGTCTAAGGCTGAGGGCAATCTGAAGCCATAGTCTACTAATACCTGTTTTCGCGCCCTGTCTCCGTTATACATACCTCTGAGCTGCGGAATAGTTACGTGGGACTCGTCAATGATTACCAGGAAATCGTCCGGAAAATAATCCAAGAGGCAGTAAGGCCTTGACCCAGGCTTCCTGTTGCTTAAATGCCTGGAGTAATTCTCTATACCATTACAGAATCCCATTTCTCTCAACATCTCAATATCATAGCGCGTCCTTGAATCAAGCCGCTCAGCCTCAAGCAGTTTATTTTGCAGTCTCAGTTCATTAAGCCTCTCCTTTAGTTCAATTTGTATGGATTCTATAGCCTTTTCCAGCTTATCTTCCGTAGTGACAAAGTGTTTCGCGGGATATATTACTATTTTTTCAACCTCTTCCAGCGTTTCGCCTGTCAGAGGGTCTATCTCCATAATCTTTTCCGTCTCGTCTCCGAAAAAATATACTCTGTAAGCAGTCTCTTTGTATGCTGGAAAAATCTCTACTATTTCGCCGCGCACCCTGAAACAACCCCGCTTAAAATCGATGTCGTTACGAGTATAGTGTATATTCACCAGCCTCGCCAAGAGATCAGCGCGTTTAATTGTCTGGCCTTTTTCAAGGAAAAATAAAAGCTCCTGGTAATCTTCGGGGGACCCCAGGCCGTATATACACGACACGCTTGCCACAATAATGACATCGCGCCTTGACATAAGTGAACTAGTGGCTGAAAGCCTTAACCTGTCTATATTGTCATTTATCGAAGCGTCCTTTTCTATGTATATGTCTGCCTGCGGCACATAAGCCTCTGGCTGGTAATAATCGTAATAACTCACAAAATATTCCACGGCGTTACGCGGAAAAAATTCCCTGAACTCGCTGTAGAGCTGCGCGGCAAGCGTCTTGTTGTGAGATACCACAAGAGTAGGCCTCTGAACACTGGCTATAACATTTGCCATGACAAAGGTTTTGCCGCTCCCGGTTACACCGAGCAGGGTCTGAAACCTGGCCTTTTTTTTCAAGCCATTAACAAGCTTCTCGATGGCCTGAGGCTGGTCGCCCTCTGGTTTAAATGAGCTGACTAATCTAAAATCTGGCATACTACACTCCTTAACTTGACACAGTCTAATTGTAAGTTTCATCAAGTTAAGCAGCATAAGATGCTGCGACTACATTTTAGGCTGTAGTTGCAGCGCCTTGCGCTGCTTGTAAAAAGGAATTTCCTATTGTATCAAGTTAAGCCCATTAGTAGGGGACCCTTAAGGGTCCCCTACTAATGTGTGCCTACAAAAAGGAAATTCCTATACTATAAATTTAACGCCCTTCGGGCGGACTTTGTAGGGGTCGGATTCATCCGACCCGCCTCAACGGGCGCCATAAATGACGCCCCTACAACGACTTAATCAAAGAAGGCTATATGTATCAATGTTATTTGCAAACTCTGAGTGAAAAATCTATCGATGGAGCTGAATGGGTAAGCGCGCCTATTGAAATTCTATCTACCCCTGTTTTCGCTATACTGCGGACATTATCTAAATTTACTCCGCCTGAAGCCTCTAATAAGACCTCTCTGGCCTGTCTTTTGTCTCTTGCTGTTTTTAATTTCACTGCTTTTTTAATATCGCCTATCTTCATGTTATCAAGCATTATTATATCAGCGCCAGCCTCCAATGCTGCCTTGAATTCTTTTAAATTAATAACTTCAATTTCAATATTCTGATGACCTCTCTTTTTGCCTGCTGTCACCGAATCTATTATTGCTTTCAACCTTGAGTTTTCAACATCCAACTTCAAACCTTCAAGATGATTGTCTTTTATAAGCACCTCGTCCCATAAACCCATCCTGTGATTGTATCCGCCGCCTGCTGCTACAGCGTATTTCTCCAGTATCCTGAGGCCAGGCATAGTCTTACGCGTATCCAATATCTTTACATTGGTCCCTTTTATTCTTTTCACAAATTCAGAGGTCAATGTAGCAACACCAGAGAGCCTGCTGAGAAAATTTAAAGCAGTCCTCTCTCCGCTCAAAATACCCCTAATAGGCCCTTTCAGGTGTATCACCTTTTTTCCTTTTTTTATCCGATCCCCGTCCTTGCAAAGCGCGATAACCTTTATCCTCTCGTCTACAGCGTCAAAGATCCACCTTACAATATCTGTGCCGGCTATTATGGTGTCGTCTTTTGTAATAATCTCCGCTTGCGCATTAAAGTCTTTTTCAAAAATAAGCGCGGTTGTCACATCGCCGCTGCCGACATCCTCATTCAGGGCAGACATAATTACAGATAAAACTTTCTCCTTTATAAGCTTCATAACCCCTTCAATGTTTTCTTCAATCGTTCTATTTGTTCTCTTAATTTTTCGCCTTTTTCCTTCTCCATATTCACTATCTTTTCAGGCGCCTTGGCCATAAAATTTTTATCTCTTAATTTTTTATCAATAAACTTCATCTGCCATTCCACATCTTCCATTTTCTTTTTAAGCCTTGTCTTTTCCGCTTCCACGTCAATAACGCCCTCCAGCGGCACAAAGATATTGAAACCCTCAAGTATTGCCGCGGCGCCCTGCTTGGGTTTTTTTGCGTCTTTATCGATGATTAATTTATCCAGTCTTGCCAGGCGTGTAATATACTGCGTGCCGTCGTTTAATTTATCCCCGTCACCTTTTTTTAACGGTACCGCGTAAGCGGTCAGCATGGTTGAATGAGGTATATTCATGTCTGACCGGATATTCCTTATGCTGATTATTATGTTCTGGATAAGTTCTATATTTTTCTCCGCATCCTTATTTATGTAAGCCTTGTCAGGCACAGGCCATTTCTCTGCCATTATACTGCCATGATCTCTTATATTCTGCCACACAGCCTCTGTGACAAACGGCATAAACGGGTGCAGCAGCTTTAAAGAACTTTCCAATACATGCATCAGCACTCTTTTTATGACCTGTAACTTGCTGTCTGTGGTCTCTGATCTATTTTCTGTAACTTGGCCCGTGAGCTCTGGCTTGACCATCTCCACATACCAGTCGCAGAAATCATGCCAGAAAAAATCATATATAATGGACTCTGCCTCATTGAATCTATAATTTTCAAGCGCCTTTGTAACAGATTCGAACGTCCTGTTTAACCTGCTTAATATCCATGCGTCTATCATGGATAAGTTGGTCTTTGGCTTGGGTAAACCAGGCAGGGCCGAACCTTGCATGGTTCCTGGGCAAGGTTCGGCCCTGCCTGGTGTTATATTCATAAGCACGAACCGCGACGCATTCCAAATCTTATTCGCAAAATTCCTGCCTATCTCAAATTTCTCTTTAGAAAGAAACACGTCCTGCCCGGTCGCTGTTATAGCTATCGTGCTATACCTAAGGGCATCGGCGCCAAATTCATTTATGATATCAATCGGATCTATAATATTACCCAAAGATTTTGACATCTTTTTACCGGTCAGGTCCCTTACTGTACCGTGCAGATATACATCCCTAAACGGCACCTCTTTCGTGAATTCCAGTCCCGCCATAATCATCCTGGCGACCCAGAAAAACAATATCTCGGGCGCTGTAACCAGGACATCTGTTGGATAAAAGTAATCTAAATCAGATACAGGATGACAGATGTCAGATGTCAGATTTTTCCCTTTTCTCTGTCCTCTGTCTTCTGTCTTCTGTCCTCTGGCCTCTGGCCAGCCAAGGGTTGAAAACGGCCATAACCAAGAGGAAAACCATGTATCCAACACGTCTTCGTCCTGGTATATGTCAGTCGATCCGCACCTCGGGCATTTTTCCGGCTTTGTCTTTGAAACAATTATACCTTCTGTGTTATCCTTCAGCCTTGCCTGTCCCGAGCAACCTGTGGTGAGCGGAGCCGAACCAAGCCGAGGGAAGCCTTCAGCCTCGAGCCCGTTTGCCTGTCCCATGCAACCCCGGCAATAATAAACAGGTAAACGATGCCCCCACCATATTTGACGCGATATACACCAATCCCGTATATTTTCCATCCAATCAAGATAGACCTTTGTCCATCTCTTTGGGTAAAACTTAATCTTTCCTTTTTTTACAGCCTCTACTGCCGGCGCCGCCAGCGGTTTCATTTTCACAAACCACTGCATGGACAGGTACGGCTCTACAGCTGTATGGCACCTGTAACAATGGCCGACAGCATGACAGTGTTTTTCTATCTTTATCAACAGGCCTTTTTCCTGCAGTTCCTTTACGATCTCATCCCTGGCCTTAAACCTGTCCATACCCTTGAATCGTCCAGCGTTCTCATTCATCCGGCCATCAGGCGCCATCACTTTCACAGGCTCCAGATTATGGCGCTTTGATATTTCAAAGTCATTGGGGTCGTGCGCGGGAGTAACCTTTACGGCTCCGGTGCCGAATTCTTTATCCACGAAGTCGTCCGCTATAATATCTATTTGTCTCTCAATAATAGGCAGTATGAGTTTTCTTCCAATTAATTTCCTGTATCGCCTGTCGTTAGGATTTACAGCTACCGCGACGTCACCCAGCATTGTCTCAGGCCTGGTCGTCGCTACTATCAGGCCATCGCTATGCGCTATGCCTGTCCTGAGCAACGTCGAAGGATGCTTTGCGCTTTGCGATAAAGGGTATTTGATGTAGTAAAGCTTGCCCTCGGTATCTATATGCGGCGCCTCCTCATCAGAAAGGGCAGTCTGACATCTTGGACACCAGTTTATAATATAGTTGCCTCTGTAGATCAACCCCTTATTATAAAGCTGTTCAAACGCTTCCAGTACTGCTTCTGAAAGGCCCTTGTCCATTGTAAAACGCGTCCTCTGCCAATCACATGAAGCCCCGAGCCTTTTAAGCTGGGTTATTATAGTATTGCCGTATTGTCCGCGCCACTTCCAGATTTCATTTACAAATTCTTCCCTGCCAAGTTCCTGCCTGGTCTTGCCTTCTTTGCGCAATTTTCGTTCAACCACATTCTGCGTGGCTATCCCGGCATGGTCAGTGCCCGGCACCCACAATGCATTAAAACCCTGCATCTTTTTCCAGCGGATAAGGATATCCTGAATACTGTTATTCAGGGCATGCCCCATATGCAATATCCCTGTGATATTAGGCGGGGGTATCACAATGGTAAATGGCTTGCGTGAAGAGCTCGGAACTGTATGGAACTGGCCATTTTTCTCCCACTGTTTATACAGCGCCTCTTCGACTTCTTTTGGATTATACCGGGACGGGATCTCTTTAGTCATAATTTCAACCTATCAATAAAAAATCCGAAATCCGAATATCGAAATCCGAAACATTTTTAATTTAGAATTTCGAATTTGTTTCGAATTTCGTATTTCGTATTTCGAGTTTCGGATTTATATTATTATTTTATTTTATCCTTCAATAACTTATATTCCACACTGTCCGCGAGCGCCTGCCAGCTTGCCTCGATAATATTCTCTGATACGCCCACAGTGCCCCATGAAGATTTCTCGTCTTGAGATTGAATAAGTACACGGACATTCGCGGCAGTACCTGCCTTCTCCTCCAGCACCCTGACCTTAAAATCTGACAGGTGCATCTTTGCAAGGGTAGGATAAAATTTATTTAATGCCTTACGCAGCGCATTATCCAGCGCATTAACAGGCCCATCGCCTTCGGCAGCCGTATGTTCCTCTTTCCCGTTAACGCTCACCTTGATGGTAGCCTCTGAAATCAGTGTATTGTCCTCGCGCTTCTCAATAGTGACCTTAAACCCCTCTAAGACAAAAAATGGCCTGTGTTTCTTTAATATCTTCTTCATCAAAAGTTCAAATGACGCATCAGCTGCCTCAAAATAATACCCCTGGTTTTCCAGGTTCTGGACCAGTTTTAAAATCTTCCTTGTCTTAGGGTCATTCTTTGAAAGATCCAGTTCCATCTCTTTTGCCTTAAGGATAATGCTGGTCTTCCCTGAGAGTTCGGAGACCAAAATCCTCCTGTGATTTCCAATAGCCTCAGGCTTTACATGTTCATATGTCTCGGGGTTTTTCATCACAGCGTTAATGTGCACCCCGCCCTTGTGCGCAAAAGCGCTCCTGCCAACAAATGGCTGGTTATCCTGCTGTTTCATATTTGAGATCTCGCTTACGTAATGAGAAATCTCCGTTAATTCCTTCAGTTTAGACTCCGGCAAACAATTATATCCCATTTTGAGCTGCAGATTAGGAATAATGACACAGAGATCCGCATTGCCGCATCTTTCTCCGTAGCCATTGATGGTCCCCTGCGCTATGCGGCAGCCAGACTCCACCGCTGCAATGGTATTGGCCACTGCCATGCCGCTGTCGTTATGGGTATGGATACCGATAGGGGTGGGCCCGCCAAATTCACTGACTATCGCCCTCGCTATTACACCCAGTTCGTTTGTGATCATGCCGCCATTCGTGTCACAAAGCACGATCGTATCGCACCCTCCTTTTACAGCAGCGCGCAATGTCTCAAGCGCGTATTCTTTATTATGTTTATAACCGTCAAAAAAGTGCTCTGCGTCGTAGAAGACATGCATTTTTTTTGACTTCAGATACTCAACGGTATCCTGTATCATTGCCAGATTTTCCTGAAGGGGTACTCTAAACACTTCTTTCACGTGCATGTCCCATGTCTTTCCAAATATGGCGGCTACCTTGACGCCCGCCTTAAATAAACTCTTCAGATTTTCGTCTTTTGTCGGGCTCGTCTTTGCCCTCCTCGTGCTCCCAAAGGCCACGATCTCAGAATTCCTGAACCTTATCTTCTTTGCCTCTTTAAAAAACTCCATGTCTTTGGGGTTTGAGCCTGGCCACCCTCCTTCTATATAATGAACATTTATTGAATCCAGTTTTTTGGCAATCTTGAGTTTATCGTTTACTGAAAAAGAGATGCCTTCGCCCTGTGAACCGTCCCTTAATGTTGTGTCGTAGATCTTAATTTTCTGCATAAATTACTCCTCATATTCTATGCTCTAATCAACCGCCCTTTCGCCCTTTGCCTAAACCAAATGCTTTATGTATCACCTTCACTGCCTCTTCCGCCCGTTTCTTCTTGATCACGCATGATATCTTAATCTCAGAAGTGGATATCATATCTATGTTTATCCTTTTTGAAGCAAGGGATTCGAACATCTTCGCCGCTACTCCGGAATGACTCTTCATGCCTACGCCTACTATTGAAATCTTCGCGATGTCATTGTTGTATATTACGCCCTCAGCCTTTACCTTTTTTACAATATCATCCATGACCTTCCTGCATCTGTTTAATTCATTCAATGGCACAGTAAAAGACATGTCTGTACAGCCTGTCCTTGAAATATTCTGTATTATCATGTCAACGTTTATATTTTCTTTAGCCAGGTCTCTAAATATATACGCGGCTATGCCCGGCCTATCAGGCACATCGCAAATAGTAACCTTTGCCTCTCCCTTGTTCATGGTAACGCCGCTAACAAGAACCTCTTCCATTGCCTTGACCTCCTTGGATATTACTGTCCCTGGTTTATCTGTAAAACTTGATCTTATGTGCAAAGGAACTGAAAATTTCTTCGCAACCTCCATTGACCTGGCCTGCATAACCTGCGCGCCGAGCGAAGCCAGCTCAAGCATCTCTTCGTAGCTTATACGCGATAACTTCCTGGCGTCTTTTACAATTCTAGGGTCAGCTGTATACACTCCTTCCACATCAGTATAGATTTCGCAATAGGCAGCCTTTAAGGCCTTGGCAAGCGCTACAGCTGTTATATCTGAGCCGCCCCGGCCAAGTGTCGTGATCTCATTTTCAGGGTTTACACCTTGAAAACCGGCAACTATAACAACCTTGCCTCTCTTTAGCTCTTTTTTAATCCTGTCGGCCTCCACATCAACTATCCTCGCCTTCGTGTGACTACGGTCCGTGACAATTCCCACCTGCCCGCCAGTAAATGATATGGCGTCAAATCCGAGCTTGTGAATCGCCATTGCAAGAAGAGCAACTGAAACCTGTTCGCCAGTCGAGATAAGCATATCCAGTTCTCTCTCGCTCGGCGACTCTGTTATATTGCGGGCGAGCTGTAAAAGTTCGTCTGTCGTATCCCCTAGCGCGGAAACTACCACCACCACCCTGTGGCCTTTTTTTCTATACCTGACCACTCTATCTGCTACTTTTTTTATCCGTTCGATATTAGCTACCGACGAACCGCCGTATTTTTGTACAACTATGGAATGCATCATTAGTCAAATTATCCACAATTGCAATTGTAGGGCACCCTTAAGGGTGCCCTACAATTGCTTGAGGTCGACAGGCCGAAGGATCTTTATAGCTCAATAACTTGTTTTCTTGTTCAAAGGGGCTTTGCCCCTATGACGTTCCGCCCTTGAGGAGCCGAACCTCTGTAGACAATGCCTACTTCAGGCCTTTTTTCTTCTTTAGAGCAGCTATGACGTCGCCCACCATCATTAATGATAACACTATCAATACAATAGATACGCACGCCAGCAAAATATCATTAGATTTAATAAAATGTACAAGTTGATATAAAAGCGCGCCTATGGACGTAATTAACATTACACTAGCTGGAAAAAATGTAAACTTGAGGCTCTTTCCTCTGCCTAAAAGCCAGCTGGAGATTACTATAAATGCAAGCGCTGCCACAAGCTGGTTGGATGCGCCGAACATAGGCCAAATCTTACTCCACCTGCCGCTCAGGGCAAGAGCGCCACTTGTAAATATTACCACAAATGTAGATAAGAATCTATTCTTAATTTTAAAAAGTTCTTCTGAAAGATACCTGCAGATCCTGGTAGCTGTATCAAGGGTTGTCAGGATAAACGCGTTAAGTATCATTGTGGCTATTACAGTGCCCTTACCAAAAAAAATGGGGTTAGTCAACGCTCCGTAACCTTTCCCAAACGCGCCTATCGGCCCTATGCCTCCTTCTGAAAGCATCTGTCTTAATTCGCCCGCGTCAAGTCCCGCGCTCACCGCAAGAAGCGCTATTACAGCGAGAAGTGCCTCCAGGGCCATGCCTCCATAGCCTATGCGCCTGGCAAATCTTTCATTCGGCAGTTGCTTTGAAGTCGTGCCGCTTGACACCAGTGCATGAAAACCTGAATTCGCGCCGCACGCAATAGTGACAAAGAGCATCGGCCAAAGCCAGTCAGCTCCACGGGGGGCCCACCCGCCAAAAGAAACCGCGTTTACATCCGGCCTGGTAATCACAATGCCTATAAGACCGATGATTATCCCAAAATACAGCAAAAAACTGGATATATAATCGCGGGGCTGTAATAAAATATGCACTGGCGTTACAGAGGCTATAAATGCGTAGATTAAAAGCGCTGTCGTCCATATAAGATAGGGGTTCATGCTCAGATTAACAGGTAATATATCTCCCAGGATTATACATATTACCAATAGAAAGATACCTGTGGCAGTCGAGATAAAAATATTCAACTTCAATCTGTACAGCATAAAACCGACGATCAGCGCTATGCCTATCAGCCCAAAAGACGGTATCACGGTTGAAGGGTCTGTCGTCAGCGTCTTTGCGCATATAGACGCAAAGACCGCTATTACAAGCACAAGCGTAAGCCATACAAAACTCAGGAATATTAGTTTTGAACGCCTGGAAATTACATCCCCCGCGATATCAGCTATTGACCTTGCCCTGTATCTTATGGATATCACAATGGCCGCAAAATCATGCACGCCGCCCATAAATATAGTTCCAAATATTATCCATAAAAACGCGGGCCAAAAACCCCATATCGCGACAGCGATCACAGGCCCGACTATAGGGCCAGCTCCTGCTATGCTCGCAAAATGATGGCTAAAAAGGACGAGCCAATTCCTGGCGGGCACATAATCAATGCCGTCAAAATATTTGTGGGCAGGCGTTATATTATCGGGATTTATCTCGAAGAATCTTTCAAGCGCCTTGGCATAAAAAACATACCCGGCAGCCAAAAATAAAAACGAACCTATGATAATTATCAGTGAATTCATAATAGATTAGAGAGGGGGTTGTTATCGAATGAAGAATTCCATGAGCTCATAGCCTCGATCGACTCGGAATTTTGACAAGCGGGCTTCTTTTTCATTGAAATACATTATAGAATCCTGCTCTATATCTGTACCATACATGGCAAAGCATACATAGTCTCTGGTATGAGTCCTTAAAGATATTGGTGTCGCATGGTCAGATAAAACTAATATCCTGAACTCCTCATTTGAATTTTTAAAATGTTCTAATACTGTCCCTACTACAAACTTGTCAAATTTTTCAATGCTGGAGATCTTTTCCCTAAGATTTCCGTTGTGTCCTGCCTCATCAGGCGCCTCTACATGGACAAAGACAAAATCCCTCTCCTTAAGAGACTCGAGCGCGTACTGCGCCTTGCCGAGATAATTTGTATCATAATATCCTGTAGCGCCTGGCACATCTATTACCTTAAGGCCCGTGATCTTCCCTATCCCTTTTATCAGATCCACCGCTGATATAATAGAGCCTTCTACACCGAAATGTTCCTGAAATCTTGGCATAGATGGCTTGGTCCCCTGTCCCCATAGCCATATTGAATTAGCCGGATTTTCTTTTAGGTCAAGCCTGACCCTGTTTACATCTTGGCCGGCAAATATTTCCTTGGATTCCTCTATCAGCCTGTTTATGTAATCCGCGTGTTCTCCTTTTTTAGGAAGATACCTCTTTATCTTCTTTCCTGTAATGTCGTGCGGCGGTGTGCATTTGATTTTTAAAAACCCTTTGAGATCATCTTTGTCTCTGCACTTAAAGACTAAGAGGTGTCTGTAGCTTATGCCCGCATAAAATTTCATATCATCCCTGCCCATCTTCGCATTCAGCGTCTTTATCAATGACGCGGCTTCTTCGCTTGATATATGGCCTGCGCTGTAATCTATCATTTTATCATCTGAAACAGTCACAAGATTGCACCGAAAAGCTACCTCGTCCTCTTTTATATCTATTCCCATATTTGCCGCTTCAAGCGGGCCCCGGCCCGTATAATATTTTCTGGGGTTATACCCTAATATGGAAAGGTTTGCCACGTCGCTTGCGGGCGCCATACGGCCTGGTATCATATTCGTAAGGCCTACCCGCCCTTTTTCAGCAATAAAATTCATATTAGGCGTCTTAGCGGCCTCGAGGGGCGTTTTGCCGTCAAGCTCTTCGATGGGCCTGTCGCCCATACCATCTCCGACAAGAACTATATATTTCATAATAACTCCGTAAAAAATATCTTGTTAAATCTTTTTTATTTTCCCCTTCTCCCGCGCCCTAATAAATGCGGCCGCTATGACCGGGTCGAACTGCGTACCCGCGTTATTTTTTAACTCGGTCAGAGCGACTTCTTCTGATAATGCCTTTCTGTACGGCCTGTCTGATGTCATCGCGTGAAAGGCATCAACTACGGCGATTATCCTTGCCTCAAGCGGTATCTCGTCGCCTTTTAACCCGTCGGGATAACCTGTCCCATCGTATTTTTCCTGATGATGCCTTACGATAGTAGCTACATTTTTCAATTTTTCAATAGGCTCAAGGATCCTCGCGCCTATATCACAGTGTTGCTTCATTATAGACCACTCGTCTGGAGTGAGTTTGTCATTTTTGTTAAGTATGGCGTCGGGAATACCTATCTTGCCTATATCATGAAGCCTCAAGGCAGCCTTAAGATCGTCTATGTTTATGTCCTCCATAAACCCTGACGAGTCCTTCAGCTCTTCCGCCACAGACATGCCATACAAAAATACGCGCTCAAGATGCCCCCTCGTGTAAGCATCTTTTTCATCAACCGTCTGCGCAAGCGCCAGCACAGTCTGAAAATAGCTCTCTTTTTCCCTTTCCCTCAGCCTGTTTATTTCCGTGAAATTCCTGGCATTCTCAAGCGCTACAGCAACCTGATTTGAGAGCATAGACAACAGTTCTATCTCTATCCTCTTGTAAGGCCTCCTTGATTTTTTCTCGTCTAATACTAAGAACCCAAGCAGTTTCTTTCGCCAAAATGCAGGCACGCACACAAAGCAATTCAAGTGATCCAGCTGTCCTTTTAACCCTAAAAGGCTGTTGAGGTTTTTCATATTTGCGCGTACCAGCGGTAGCCGCTCTTCTTCAAGCCACGTTACAAGCGGGCTGTTAGTCTTGGCCTCATTGCCGTTTAATCGCATATTGGCGCCTCGGTTACTCATCAATTCATATGTTTCTTTTGTTTCACTGTAGAGAAATATAGAAGCGCCTTTTAACTTCATATATTTCTTTACTATATAAGCTATCAGCTTGACCAGCTTTTCAACATCAGTAACAAGCACCATGCCGCGGCTGGCCTGGATCAGCATATTATAATGATTGACTTTTCTTCGTTTAAATATCTTTTTTAGACGCATACACTGCCTCTTTTAACCTATCATTATATATAAACCGTGAACAATGGCTGTATTTCTCACTGTCTGGCCGAGCTTATCCATTTCCTTAGGCGTAACCGCGGCTGTTATGGGGTCAAAGAGCCCCCCTATAAAATGAAATTTCTTTTTAGCGTCGTTGGTTCCTGCGGCAGAAATGCCATAAAGTATAATATCCTTTTGTTTAAATTGTGAGCTTAAAAATCTATCTTCGAGTTTATACAGGCGGAACATATTTATATCGCTTATAACTATATCAGGTTTAAAATTCTCCATCTTTTCCATGATCTGGCTTTCGCTAAAAGCGGCTGAGATCTCATAATCTCCTTTGCACCGCCTCGCATCCTGAAAATAAACACGTTTTGAGCTATACATAATCTCGTTCGGCTCAACAAAGAGCAATCTCGCCTTTGCCTGCACGCGAGAGTCTTTAAATAGGGCTGAAAGGGCCTTGCCCGCGTATCCTTTTTCTCCAAGAATAGATTCCAGCGTTTGAATAAGCGCGTTTAAGGAAAAAGGCTTGTTCAGATACGCGTCACAGCCTATCTTATCAACTTCTTTTTTGTACTCCTCAAGGAAACCCGAAAGTATAACTGTCTTGATATCCGCATGCTTCCTTTTGACCTGCTTTAATATCTCTATACCGCTTATGTCAGGCATCTCTATGTCAAGCACTACCAGGTCGATGTGGTGCTGGCTTAAACATACTAACGCTTCTTTTCCTGTAAAGGCAGATAGTACGGTATACCCTTTTGACGTAAAGATATCCTTAAGCGCAAGGGCTATATTCTGTTCGTCATCTACGACTAAAATCTTCTTGGTCATGCCTCTTTGATCCTTAGTTTTAAATCCTTTAATATCGCGCCTACTTTCATTGCACGGTCTTCTATGTCATTCAAGAGCTTTATAAACCGCTTTTTTTCCTCTTCCAGATTCTGCGCGTCGAAACCGCGAACCTCAAGCTCATACCTCGACTGGCCTGCCAATAGAGTAATCTTATTGAGCCAGTTATTGATGCCATGAAATTCCATTAATATACCCTCTTTGTCCTTCATGGGTAATTCTCCCTTTCCTTGATTTCCCCTAATAAATTGTCTATGGTTTCCTTGATGCTCTTTAATGTAGTGGGCTTGCTCAACATGGCATCGGCGCCTCCTGCCTTACATTTAGCCATGGTCTCTTCTTCATCACCAAAACCAGTAAATATTATTACCTTGATATCCTGTTTCAGCATTTTTGATATCCGCAAAACATCTGTCCCCATCGGCCCGTCTTTCAAGTGCAGATCCAGCAATACTAAGTCAGGCTGGTGTTCTCTCACGATATTTATGCCTTCTGCGCCATTCAGAGATATAAACACCGAATACCCCTTTAACACTAAGAAATCTCTTATGTTGTTAAGCAATGATTCCTCGTCGTCAATAATCAGGATCTTGCGCATTAAAACCCCTCTTTTCTTTTGCCGTCTATAGGGATCTTTACGGTAAAGGTCGTGCCGACTTTATACTCTGAGTCACACGTTATAATACCCTTGTGTATCTCTATAAAATCCCTTATTACATACAGGCCAAGGCCGCTCCCTTTGCCAGAAGAAGCCTTTGTGGTAAAATAAGGCGTAAATATCTTATGCTGGTCTTCCTTTTTTAATCCTATGCCGTTATCCTTGATCTGTATCACGAGAGAATTGTTTTCCTGTGTAAGGACTATCCTGATCTCTCCGGAATAATTCAATGAATCCTTTGTGTACAACTCGCGAGACGATATCAGTTTTGCCTTTTCCTGTATGGCGTCGCACGCGTTATCAAAGAGGTTATAAAAAGTATCCTGCAAAAGCGCCTCGCTTGCCATTACAGGGGGGATATTGTTTGAGCTCACGATCTCGAATTTTGGTTCTTTGAATTTTTCGGCGCCCGGCTTAGACCGGCTTATCATCGCGAGCTTATAGGTATTTTCTGCCATCATTGGTATGTCAACTTTCTGAAAATCCGTGCGCGCCTTAGACCTTTTCAGGATAGCGGAAGTTATTTCCTTGCCTTTATATACCTCTTTATCTATAATCTCAAGGGTCTTCTTCGTGTCCTGCAAAAAATTCTTAACGCCCTCTTCCTTTATGTTATCAATATCGAGATCTTCAAGCCTTGAGAGTAATAATTCCGCGGAAGACCCTATGGCCACAAGCCTGTTATTGAACTGGTGGCTCGCGCCTGGAGCCATATCAGCCAGGGCCTCTCTGCGGGACTTCTCCACGAGCATAGACCTTTCCCTCTGGTGAAACTGGGCATTTTCAATGGCCAGGGCTGCCTCGTTGGACAAGACCATAAGAAGATTTAATTCCTCCTGGGTAAAGGCTAAATTTGTCCGCTTATCAGACAAGACAAGGAACCCAAAAAAGCCCTGGCGTAAAAACGAAGGGATTGCAACGTTTATCTTTAAAACAGAAAGAATACCCGCCAATTCTTTTAAGCGAGAAGAAAACTCCTCAGGGGTAAATAGTTTCAGTTCCTCTGTTACTATTGGCAGGCGCCTTAGATTAAAGTCTTTTACCAAGAGCGAGTCTTTGGAAAATTCAGAAGGAAGTATCGCGTATTCCCCAAGATACCACGAACTTTTTAACACGTAATTATTGGTCACTTCGTCAATCAGGTATATCGCGGCAAATTTGAGCTTTAAGATTTTAATCAAATGGTGCACGATCAATTTTAAAAGATCCTCGAGCTTAATAAAGCGCAGCATGTTGTGTGAAAGCCGCCGTAATTCCTTATGTGATTTAAATTCCTCCATCCTAAGCCTTGCCTCTACCCTTTCTTTTATCTTCATATATACGAAAGGGCCTGCGCTAGCCAGGAGGGCCATTAGGAATACAGGCAAGACCCACCAATTGGAACCATCTTTATAAAACCAGGGTTTAATTATTCCACCGATACCGAAAGGAATGCCTAACACCAGGGCATAAACTACTGTTAATATGCCTGCTCTTGCCGTAGCAACAGTGATGTCCATTATGCGGAAACGAATGATAGCATATGTCACTATAAACAGGGAAGCATTGACGAATAAAAATCCTAAGGGGTAATATTCCACGCCGTAATCGCTTATGAAATCCGTAGCTCCGATAGTAGCAATGGCCCAGGCAAGCAACATATATTTTATACGATTATATTCGACGGCTGAGACGTATTTTTTACTCTTAAGCACCTTATAAAATTTAAAAAAGCAATTTATAAATATAACAATGAATATAAGCAAAAATAGAGGGTGTAGCTTCCCCACTTTTGTATGAAACCCATAATAATATTTATAGATGCCGGGCACTATTAGGTCGGTTTTCAGCAAGAGGATTAAAAAGATAAAGATTTGCAAATAAATCAATCTGACGATGTGTTTTTTATTCTTGATATCGAGAAAGGTTATAGTAAAGTGATAGAAAAATACTGGAATAAAAAAGACGCCTACATACGCCAATCTAGAAAAAATAAGGGCTACATGTTCCTGGGTACTAATTGTCATTAAAAAATAACCTAAAAACCACGTCGCTCCACTAAGCCAGACCAAGGCAAATATTACACTTGACTTTATTTTGAAGGTCTTGCTTTTCAATAATAAAAAAATAGCGTTGCTGTATCCGAAAATAGCCGATATTAATAATGGTAATGCGTATAGATTCAACTTATTATGCCTTCCCCTTGGTTATAAAGATATTTTTGGGTATCTTATATATAGCCAACCTTTTCTTACAAAAAGACCTTATTGCCTTTTCTGTAATTTCTTTTTTTGAAGCTATCTCTATCTCTGCATTTATCACATGTCCCCATAAATCATCTTCTACTGCCTTTAGCTGAACATCAGTAACGCCTCGAAAAGAACTCAAGACATTCTTTACTTCCTTTAAGTCAACATTATGGCCCCCTACCTTCACTATATCTTTCCTGAGCCCCTTAAAATAAATATAGCCCTCTTTGTCAATCCATCCCGCGTCACCCGTATAAAACCATCCGTTTTTAAAAAATTTCCTATTTTCCCCGTTTTTATTATAATACTCCCTCATTACTGTCGGACCGCCAATAACAATCTCTCCATCAACAATCTTGACCTTTACTTCGTGGCCTGGCACGCCTAAGGATTCTGGTTTATTTTTCGACCTTGGATTGCATGCTATGGGCATTGTCTCTGTCAGGCCATAGCCTTGCAATAATTCAATACCCATGACATTCTTTATCTCTCTCTGAACATTTAATGACAGATAACTCCCGCCGGTTATACCGTATTTAAGGCTACTTATATCGAAAGGATTTTTTTTATAATTTCTAAGGAGGGATATATATATCGTGGGCACGGCTATCATAAAATCTATTTTATATTCCTGAATAATCTTGAATACATGCCTTGGTATAAAACTCTTTATGATAACAACTGTGGCGCCGCGCAGCAGAGGAACTATAACACAGCTCACCAATGTAAAAATATGCGATATCGGTGTAATTAAAATAACGCGCTGACTGGTTGCTACTTCTGTAAGCCTGACATAACCAATTGCCCCATGATGATAGTTACCATGCGTAAGCATTGCCCCTAACGGTTTGCCAAGCCCTCTATATGTATAATTAATTGTGGCGACATGGTTATTATTGGTATTAATATTTGGGAGTTTTTCGTTTTCGCTTTTCGCGATCTCAAGCAATTCCTCAAATTGAAATTGGCACTTATTTTGATCCGCATCCCCAGACCCGTTTACAAGTATAATCATCCTATTAGCATTATCTATATGAGATATACTCTTCTTATATATCCCTAATGTGGTTATCACTGCTTTAGGAGAACAGTCATCGAAAATATCAATCAACTCATAGGGGGTTAGAGAGGGGTTCAAAGGGACGCTTATAGCGTTTATCCTTGAAAGTGCATAAAAACTGTATATAAACTCCTTCCCGTTGGGCAAGACAAGCACAATTCTATCATCTTGTCTTATGCCTTTTTTCAGAAAGGCCTTTGCCAGCAACTCTATGTTGCTCCATAAGTCAGAATAAGATACCTCATTTCCATTTTCGATTATAGCTATCTTATCCGACATTTTCTTCGAAATCCAATGAAGCGAAGTCCCTAAATTCATAACCGCTGCCCCGATCTATTTTATATACTTTTTTCTATAAATCTCCTTATAATATCTCAGTCTATCCATGTTGGCCTCTTTGTTGTATACCGACTTGTATACACCTAAAAGACCGTCCTGCAGTTCATCAACTGTCATGTTTTTCGGAATAAAAGCAACCGTAGTAAGCGAATAATCCGACCAGGGATTAGTCAGGATCCTGTTTTCTTTTTTCAATCTTTCTCTTAGGCGCGTTCCCGGAAGCGGGGTTAACACTGTAACCTGGGCCCCGTAAAGATGATTGTCTAATATAAAATCCGAAGTCTTATTAAATATCGATTCATCATCTGTATCCAACCCTAAGATGAAGGCTCCCAATACACCCATACCATAAGACTGGATCTTTTCTATATAACCCTTGTAATTATCGAATTGCCTGCGTTTCCACCCTGTCTTATCTATGGCTGTCAGGCTTTGTTTATTTGTACTTTCAAAACCTACGAACAGCATCATACAACCGCTTTCGCTTAATAATTTCAGGAGTTTATCATCTTCTGCTACAGATATGTCTGTCTGTACAAACCATCTTATATTATGTCGGGCAATTCTTTTAATCAGCCGCTCTGCGTAAACCCTGTCTACCAACATATTGTCATCTGCAAACCCTATAATTATATTGTTCCAAATTTTCTTTATAGCTATGATCTCTTTTTCTATCTGGCTGACTGTTTTGTGCCTGTATCTATGCCCAAATACATTAGAAGCTGCGCAGAATTCGCAATCCCTGGGGCAGCCTCTGCTAGCCTGAATCCACGCTACTCTATAATATGCGGGGTTTAAAAGATCGCATCTTGGTATCGGACTGCGTGTTATATCGACCATAGATTCAGATCTGTAATACTCTTTGAGTCTTCCTTTTTCAAAATCCGCTAACAATTGTTGCCATACATTCTCTGCCTCTCCAATAACTACACTATCACAATGCTGTTTCGCTTCTTCGGAAAGCACGGTAGCATGGATCCCGCCCAATACGACTTTAATGCCTCTCGATCTAAATTTACCGGCTATTTCATACGCCCTTTGTGCCTGTTGGGTCATGAACGATATCCCTACTAAGTCATACCTTTCATTGAAATCGATATTCTCGTAATTTTCATCGATGAGCTTGATGCGAAAATTCTTAGGGGTTAACGCCGCTATGACCAACAAACCTATGCTAAAACCAGACCATATCCCAAATGCGGACCAAAGATGTCCCTGGGATATTTTTTTTACCTCTTCCCAAAACTCCAGCAGTTTTCTGTTTGTGCCGAAAAATGCCCCTTTGGGATATATTAATGCTATTTTCATTTTTCCAATTTAATATAACCTATCTTCGCACAGTATCTAAATAAAGTTTCCAAAAAACCTCTATTGGGTTTTGGCCATAAAAAATTGTGATTTTTCAATATAGCGTCCGAATTCGTAGTGTCGAAGGTCGTCTTATAATCACAGTAGGGCAGGTATATGTTTAAAAGTTTTTTTTGAAAATAGGTCCGTTTGGAAAGGTCTCTTTTGCTAGGGGTAAACCTTGGTTTCTTGAAGCCGAAGAATTCGCTTGCAACATCTATAATAAAGCGTATAGTGACATATTTTAAATTAAGTATATTAAAGGTCATGTTTTTTTGTTTTTCTCTATTAGCTATTAAATAAACGCTTTCTGCAACCTTGTCAACGGGAACCAGGTTTATTAAACTATTGCCGTCAACAGGAATGCTATTGTATATCTCTAAGGATAAAATCTTTAGAAACTGGTAGAATATGTCAAAATTGCCTGTCTTGCCCGTTATAGAATCTCCGACTATTACGCTTGGGCGAAATGTATAAATGTTCATCCCTCTGTTTCGGTATTCATTGACCAGCTTCTCGGCCTCAAACTTGCTCTGCTCGTAATGGTTATTAAAACCTTGGCCTTCGTCCAGCATGTCTTCATAAAAAACCTTTCTTTTTGTTCCTGCAATAGCTACGCTGCTGATATGATGGACATGGCTAAGTCTACCGAAACGATGACAATCAAAGGCAAGATCAAGCAGATTCCTAGCACCTTGTACATTTATCTTTCTCAAAACATATAACGGTTCTGCAAAGTTACAAAGCGCTGCACAATGATAAATCGCATCTGTATTTTTTATAACAGGCCTCTGACCTGACTTGGACATCCCCATACGCTTCTCGGTTATATCTCCCTTTAGCACCCTTATGCGCTTTTTTACATCATTAAAATGCCTTGGATAGGCATTCTTAAACAGCAGCTCTGTCCTTCTTTCTCCTGACAGGCCATTTTTATCTCTGACAAGAAGCGTTATGATGTTATCATGGTCACTGAGCACCTCTTTCATTAAATATGAGCCCAGAAAACCCAGCCCTCCAGTGATAAATATATTTCTTTTCATATCTTTTTTGTATATATTGAGGTTACTAGATCTATTAAATCCTTGACCGTAACTATATCAAATGCCTCGGCTTCGTCGATAACAATGCCTAAGCGCTTTTCTATGGACACTAGTATCTCCATTGCCGCCAGAGAATCCACGCCTAAATCATCTCTAATATTGGCGCTTTCTTTAATCTTGCCGACATCCATTCTCGCAATGTCGGCAACTAGCCGTTTTACATCTTCCCTTATAGCAGCTGTTTTACCAGGCTTGTCTTTTTTGGCTTTCATCGCGTCTCCTTGTTGAAAATTTAACGCCCTTCGGGCGAACTTTGTACGGGCGCCATAAATGACGCCCCTACAACGAGTTAAAAAGGAATTTCCTACTATATCAATGAATTAATAACGATAAGTAAATCCCACTGAAACAATATTAATATAACCTTTATACTCGCCGTCTAAGTCAGAAGTGGAGCTGGCCACGTCATTAGTGACGTTTCTGTCAGCAAGAACGACACCGAAATATGACGTATCAACAGTAAGGCTGTCGCTTAATTTATATCCCATACCAAAAGTAAAACAATGTTTATTTGAGTCCGGCAATGCTGTATCAAAGTTTGCGCTTGGTATAGGGGTCTCTATAAAATTATAACCGCCTCTTAATGTTGCCTTATCAGTACAGCGGTACTGGGTCCCTATCCCATAACCTAATGAACTATGCCAGTCTTTTGAAGCCGGGTTTCCGCTGTTAAGGAGACCTAAATGAGGGCTTGTGCTAGACTCATTTGGATATGTCACGAAATCCTCCTGCACAGAAGACCAGTCTGTCCATTCTAAATCGACCTCAAATGTCCATTTTTCATTTGGACTGAATGCGTATCCTGCCGCAAGAGATTTCGGCAATACCAGTTTGGATTTTATCGCGGTGGAATATTCAGAACTCGTAAAGGAATAGAGGGCCTGGGCAGTTGCGTTTAAGCCAGTAAGCCTGGCAGTACCCTCATATTCCATCTCTATCTCGCTTCTGTAAGAAGCCCCAAAGCTATGACGCTCTGAAGGTTTATAAAGAACTCCTATGTTATAGCCCCACGCATCATCATCACCTTTCAGGCGAAATTCACCGCCTCCGAGAGCAGGAACTAACCTTTTGTGCTTTGATATATAAGACATCATATAGTCTATCCCGAATCCTACAGAAAAAACGTCATTCACTTTATACGCGATTGACGGGTTGATCTGATAAAATTCCAGATTAGACTCCGTAGCCTGATAAGCTGAAAAACTATCATCTGTCCAGTCTGTGCCAAGGCCATACGGCGAAGTCAGGCTCAGGCCGAGCTTCCAGTCTTTGGATTTAATATCATTAACAAGATACATGTTAGGTATATAAAACAACTGCTTCTGCATATGGGTCTCTACTCCAGCTGTTGAAGTATAAGAATTCCTTGGAACCTCTACAGTGCCTCCTATTCTTACATAATTGCCTTCCAGCTGAGTCAAGCCTGCCGGATTAAAATGCACGGCTGAAGGAGAATCCGCCTGTGCGACAAAGACATCTGCCATGCCGTTTGCCTCCGCATCCAAAGCCGCCTCATTCTTAAACCCCCCTCCTCCAAGAGCAAACACGCTAGTAGAGACAAGGGCACTAAGAAGAAAAAATAAAGGCACTACAACCGCTAATTTCCTAATCATACTCCACCTCCGTCCTTTCTATGTTCGTTTTTCTCTATCCACTTTTTTATGGATTCTCTTTTGATCCTCCAGCTTGTTCCTACCTTAAAGGCAGGGATCTTACCAATCTTAACAAGCTTGTATATAGTCATAGGGTGCATATCAAGGTATTCGGCAATATCTTTCACTGTCATAACCTGTTTAGTTTTAGTCACAATAAACCCCTTTATATTAACTTAAGTCTAAGCATAAAAAAGTATAATGATTTTAACGCGCTTGTCAAGTCCTTAGAGCTTAACTTGACAAAATGTGGCATGTAAGAATCGTCAAGTTAAGCACATTAGTAGGGGACCCTTAAGGGTCCCCTACTAATGTGTGCCTACAAAAAGGAATTTCCTACTATATCAAGTTAAGCTAGGTTGACAGGGCTTTGAGGTGGATGTGAACTGAATCTGCTAACGCAAAGAGATTGTAGCCGCCTTCTAATACAGACACAATGCGGTTTTGCGAATAAAGACTCGCTAATTCTTTTAATATAAGCGTCATTTCGTAATATCCTTGTTCGGTTAGGGTCATGGAAGACAAAGGGTCATCTCTATGACCGTCAAAACCAGCGGATATCAAGATAAACTGCGGCTTAAAATCATTGACTCTGGGTATAACTGTTTCTTTAAAGGCCTTTATATATTCCAAATCTCCACTCGCTACAGGCATTGGGATATTAAGGTTATAGCCTTTACCTTTATTATTACCTATATCTGCCCTTGCCCCTGTTCCAGGATAATGAGGATATTGATGCAGGCTTATATACAATATCTCTGGATCTTCGTAAAAAACCTCCTCAGTGCCGTTTCCATGATGAACATCCCAATCTATTATCGCTATCCTATCCAGGCTGTATTTTTTTTGCAGATATCTGGCGCCAATGGCAATATTATTAAATATGCAGAATCCCATTGCCTGTGAAGGCCTTGCGTGATGCCCGGGCGGCCTGACCATGCAAAAGGCATTATCAGCGCCTCTTTGGAATACCAAGTCTATCGCCCTTATGACTCCACCTGCCGCAAAAAGAGCTGATTCAAAGGAGTCCTGTGAAATAACTGTGTCAGTGTCTAATGAAACATTCTTCTCTGCCTTGCCAGAAGAATATTTACTGTTCGAGCGCAGCCGAGAACAAATATTCTTTATATATAATATATGCTCCCTGCTATGTACCAGCGCAATGTCATTAATAGGCGCCTTTTTTGGCTCGATTAATCTTAGCTTGCTGATTAAGCTTGTCTTTTGTAATTTTCTAAGAATTGCCTGTAATCTTGAGGCCCGTTCTGGGTGATGGGGGCCGGTGTCATGTTTGAGATAGGCCGGATGGTATATTAATGCGGTATTCACTCCTCTTCCGCTCTTCTGACCTCGCGTGTAAATTCTTCCATAAGCTCAACATTCTTTTTGCCAGGACTTGATTCAATGCCGCTTGAGACATCAACGCCATACGGCTTTATTTCTTTTATTATGCTATACACATTATCCGGGCTCAGGCCGCCTGAAATTATAAGCCGCCTGCCATATTCCTTTGCCAATATAGCGAGTGAGCGGTCAAAACTCTTTCCTGTGCCGCCGTACATGCCAACTTCGTATGAATCCAGTAAAATAGCGTCTGCCTGGCAATTTTCAATAGAGTAGATACTCTGTTTGTCTTTGACTCTAATGGCCTTGATCAACTTTACACCTTTAAATTTGAGCTGTTTAAATCTCGTACAATACTTCGAATCTTCATCGCCGTGTAACTGTACGGCGTTTAGCCCGCACCGCTCCACGCATTCCTCTATAAACCTTAGGTCTTCATTTACAAAAACTCCAGCGGTCGTTACAAAAGGCGGCATGTCTTTTATTATTGCCTCGGCATATTCGGGCGTAACATAGCGCGAGCTATCCTTGAAAAAGATAAAACCAAGGCTGTCTACGCCTACCTCAACAGCCTTTTCAGCGTCTATGGAAGAGGTGATACCGCAGAATTTCACCCTGACTCGTTTCATGTCTTATTCTCTCCCATAATAGCTTTTATCGCGCTTTCAATATCTTCTTTTTCCAAAAATGCCTCTCCAATAAGCGCGGCGTGTATCCGGGCCGCCTTTAATCTCGAGATATCTTCATGGCTTCGCAAACCGCTCTCGCTTACCTTTATTATATCCTTTGGCAGCTTTGAAGCTAATCTCAATGTAGTTTCTATGTCTACCTTGAATGTATCAAGATCTCTGTTATTGATGCCTATTATCTTTGCCTCGGCCTGAAGGGCCTTCTCCATATCTTTTTCATCATGAATCTCTACAAGGGAATCCATCCCGATTCTATTAGAAAGATGCATAAAGCTTGAAAGCTCTTCCCTTGTTAAAATCCTGGCGATTAAAAGCACCGCGTCGGCGCCAAAATACCTTGATTCATAAATCTGATACTCGTCTATGATAAAATCTTTCCTTAGGACGGGTAAGTTTACCGCGC
Source organism: Candidatus Omnitrophota bacterium (assembly GCA_043822665.1). GTDB lineage: Bacteria > Omnitrophota > Gorgyraeia > Gorgyraeales > Gorgyraeaceae > JAHIEN01. The sequence continues at coordinate 534 of JBDRBM010000015.1, read as the reverse complement.
GCCTGGCTTCGGCTATATGGGATATACTGCCGCTAAAAAAAATTTTATCTGTCAAAATAGATAGTGCCTTTGCGCCGCTTCTCGCGTATACCGCGGCCAATCCCGCAACATCTATTTTTCTGAAAAAATTTTTCATTCGAGAAGGAGACTTCTTTTTTATTTCAGCTATCAGATTAATATGGTCTCCCGAGGCAATGGCCTCCTTAAAAGGCCTTATGCCTTTGAACAAACGTTTGGAATCAACAAAATGCGTTATAGGGCGCTTGGATTTCAAGATCTCTACTTCTTTTCTCTTAAGTTTTACTATTTCCTGTAAAAAATTCTTCATGGCCTGTTAGTAAATTCTATAAGCAATTCCAGCTTGACACAGTCTGATTGTAAGTAAATTTAACACCCTTCGGGCGAACTTTGTAGGGGTCGGATTCATCCGACCCGCATCAACTCAGCCCTGCAAGGGAGCCGGGAGATTATTATAAAAGAAGAGGGGGAAAGCATGAAAATAGGGTTAATAGGATTGCCTCAATCAGGAAAAAA
>JBDRBM010000014.1:0-2083 GCA_043822665.1 Candidatus Omnitrophota bacterium | reverse complement strand
ATGTAAAAGTATCTCTTATACCTATACTGAGCCCACCATATTCTTTGAGTATGCTTTGGAGACGGCAAAACTTGCCAAAGTCAAGGGTCTTTATAACAATTTTGTCACCAATGGCTATATGACCAGAGAATGTCTTGAGATGATCAAGCCATATCTCGATGCTGTGAATGTAGACCTCAAATTCTTTAAAGATAGTTCTTATAAAAGGATTTGCGCCGCAAGTCTTGAGCCAGTATTAGATTCTATCAGATTGATGCATCAATTGGGTATTTGGGTGGAGATAACTACTTTAGTTGTGCCGGACGAGAATGATTCTGAAGAGGAGTTAAGCGGAATTGCACAATTTATCGCTGGCATAGACAAGAATATTCCTTGGCATGTTTCCCGTTTTCATCCAGATTACAAACTTACTCACCGTCACCCGACTCCGGAAGCCACCCTTGAGAAAGCGCAGGCTATAGGGATTAAGTCCGGGCTTAAATTTATATATGCAGGCAATGTTATAGGCTTGGGTAATGACACGTATTGCCTGAACTGTAAAAAATTGTTAATTAAAAGAGAAACTTTCAGTGTTTTTGAGTATAATATAAAACAAAATAAATGTACTTTTTGCAATGTAACTGTGCCAGGCATATTTAGTTAATTGAAAGGTTAAAAAATGGCGAATCTTTTACAAAATATGCACCCTATCATCCAAGCCTTTGTTGCAGGGATTTTTACTTGGGCAATGACTGCCTTAGGAGCATCGGCAGTATTTTTGGCTAAAGATATAAAGCGCAAAGTCCTGGATGTGATGCTCGGGTTTGCTGCGGGAGTGATGTCTGCGGCAGTTTATTGGTCCATGTTAGCACCGGCCTTAAAAATAGCTGCGCAGAGACATCTTTTAGCCTGGGTTCCTGTGGCAGTAGGTTTTTTATTAGGAGGATTTTTCTTAAGAGGCATTGATAAAATACTGCCCCATCTTCAGTTTGGGTCTCCTATAGAAAAGGCTGAAGGTATCAAGACTCATTGGCGACGCCCTACCCTACTCATTCTGGCTATGACATTACATAATATTCCTGAGGGACTGGCAATAGGAATTGCTTTTGGAGCTATTGCTGTGACTTCCTCCACCACTACTTTACAGACAGCGATAGCTTTAGCTATAGGTATTGGGATTCAAGATATTCCTGAAGGCTTGGCAGTATCAGTGTCCCTGCGCCGGGAAGGGGCATCGCGATTAAAGAGCTTTTGGTATGGTCAGTTATCCGGAATAGTTGAGCCGATTGCCAGTATAATTGGCGCATTAACAGTGATTCTTGCACAAAATATCTTGCCATATACTTTGGCTTTTGCTGCCGGCGCGATGTTCTTTATTATAGTAGAAGAGATTATTCCTGAATCTCAACGGGGCGGCAATGCTGCCTTAGCCACTATGGGTACAATCATAGGTTTTGTAGTGATGATGATCCTAGATGTAGCTTTTGGTTAGCAGTTAATATAATATGAAAGTTAAGAAAACCCTCTTGATTGTGGATGTGCAGAATGATTTCTGCCCTGGTGGGGCCTTGGGAATAAAGGATGGAGATAAGATTATCCCGTTCATAAATAAATATATAAAAATTTTTGCTTCTAAGAGATTGCCTATTTTTTCCAGCCGCGACTGGCATCCCAAAAAGACCGCACATTTTAAAAAATTCGGCGGCGTCTGGCCCCAACATTGCATTCAAGATACCAAAGGGGCTGCGTTTCATCCCAAACTGAGATTACCTAAAGAGGCAATTCTGTTATATAAAGGAATGGATCCTGAAAAAGACAGTTATTCAGCTTTCCAGGCGCAGGATGAAAATGGAATGAGCCTGGTGAATCTATTAAAGATATTAGATATAAAGGAATTATACATCGCAGGCTTAGCCACAGATTACTGCGTTAAATTCACCGCGCATGATGCCATAATGGAGGGGTTTAAAGTAAAAATATTATTGGACGCCATAAAAGGTGTTAATTTAAAACCGGATGACTCCGAAATTGCAATTAGAGAGATGGTAAAAATTGGCGCAAAAAAGATAACCTTAAAAGATATGGAGGCCTGAATATGCCATTA
>JBDRBM010000013.1:0-12706 GCA_043822665.1 Candidatus Omnitrophota bacterium | reverse complement strand
AACCCTCTCCGGAATACCTGCAAGGAAGCAAATAATATTAACCCTCACTGTAGAATGCAGTATAACCGCTATATCAAATTTCTTGGCCTTAAGCCAGTTTGAAAAAACAAGGGTCTTTAAAAATCCACGTTGTTTTACTTTCTTATCATACACAATCACCTCGTTAAGATAGGGATTGCCTGAGACTATCTCCTTTGTCTGCGGAGAGACCATCATGGCAATATACGCCTCAGGAAAAGCGGCCCTTACAGCCGTAATAACAGGCGTAGAAAGCACCACATCGCCTATCCTGTCAGTCCTTATAATAAGTATTCTTTTGATATTTTTAATATCCATTCAAGTTAAGCAGCATCCCTCGACTGCGCTCGGGACAGGTAAGATGCTGCGACTACATATATGGTGTAGCTGCAGCGCCTTGCGCTGCCTCCTGTATTTTGAATTTCCATACAATAAAAAATCCCTGTACCAAGCACAGGGATAATCTACACTTCTATGCTCCCTACGCTGGCATTATCCAGTTCAGGTTCCTTGGGTAATCCGCTCCTGCGGAACTCTCAGGCCGTTTCACGACCTCCCCGTTATTAGTTATAATTAAACCACAATATTTATTTACTGTCAATCTGTAACTTAGTAAAATGACTATCGCAACTTGTAGATATTCTACCTCATAAAAGCCCCTATAAGCCCCACAGCGATAATGATTATTGCGGGATGGAGTTTTGCGTAGAAAAAAAGGATAAAAGAAATAACCACCACCGATAGATGCTTTATCGATAGCAACTGAGCTGTATTTACCAGCTGAAATGCAACAGCGAGAATCATAGCAAATATCGCCATCTGAATCATACTAAATGCGCCCTGGACACTTGGCAGGTCCTTATATCTGGCATACAGGGATGAGGCAAAGATTATCAAACCCAGCGGCCCCAGGATATTTCCTAAATTTGCAACTATTACGCCCGGTATACCGGCTATTTTAAAACCAGTATAGGTTGCAAACTTTATTGATATAGCGCCCGGAAATATCCTGACCATGCCCATGACATCCAGAAATTCATTCTTTGTCAACCAACCATATTTATGAACGACTTCTCTTTCTATAAGAGGCAGGAAAGAATACGCCCCTCCTATAGCAAATAGCCCTATTCTCAGGAATGAAATGAAAAGGTTAAGTAAAATCACTTAGTGCTCCCTTCCAACAACCATATCTAACCCATGAGCTAGGCCATCGAGTATTGCCTCTAAAGATTCCTTAGCGCCACGAGAACTGCCTGGCAGATTCACAATCAAACTTTTCCCTCTAATACCTGCTATGCCCCTTGAAAGCATAGCCTTCTTGGTGATGCCAAGGCAAAGTGTACGCATAGCCTCAGGTATGCCAGGGACCTCTCTTTCAATAACTTCTTTTGTCGCTTCGGGAGTAAGATCCCTGGGAGTAAAGCCTGTGCCGCCATCTGTAAGAACAAGATCCACCTTTAATTCATCACAGTAATTTTTAAGTCTTTCTTTAATCATTTCAGGCTCATCCGGGATTATTTCATACTTTACCACGTCACCTGGAAGATTCCTTATGAGATCCTGGACAATCTTTCCGCTCTTATCCTTTCTCTGACCTTTTGAACATTTGTCGCTAATAGTTAAAACTGCTACAGTGTATGGATTTTCCATTATTTTATTACCTCCAATCTATCTTTTAGCTTGATAACACCACCTTTTAAGACCTTTGCGAATATTCCTTCTTTTGGCATAACACAATCACCCACCTGATAAAAGATCTTACACCTATTATGACAAACCTGGCCAATCTGTGTTATCTCTCATAGGGCAGATTTACCTATCTTTAAATGAGAGCCGAGTTTTAAAGCCATTAAATCTATACCCGAGGTTGTAATATTTTCTGCAAAATCGCCTGAATTTACATCAAGGCCCTTCTGTCGCATCTTCTCAATAGATTCAGCTGCCAGCAAACTCACTTGTCTCTCGCTCCCTCCATGCGCATCACTTACAATGCCAAAATCTTCCTTTAATACAGCAATCCGCACATTCTTTTTCTTGGAACCTTTTTTTGAGGATGTAGAGATAGCCTTAACCCTGCCTTTTATAAGCACCACTCTTTCCTCCACTCTTCTCCAAAAGCATGATATCAGAGATAATTATATCTTTATCCACTGGCTTACACATATCATAGATAGTAAGTGATGCTATAGAGACTGCGGTCAATGCCTCCATCTCAACACCAGTCCTACCAAGAACAGAAACTATTGCCTTTACTAATATACAGGCCTTTTTCTCGTCAATATTAAACTCCAATTTTACATCGGTGATCTCTAAAGGATGACACAAGGGAAGGAGTTCGCTTGTCTTCTTGCAAGCCATAATACCTGCTACATTTGCACAAGCTAAGACATCACCCTTGGGAATCTTACGCTTTATCAGGTTTGACAAAGTATCCTTTTTCATAAAAATCTTTGCCTGCGCGAGAGCTTTCCTCTTAGTCTCTTGCTTGGTACTTATATCTGCCATTCTTATATCATTTTGGATTTTCACTTATCCTCCTATCTGACACATTAGATACTCTGACGATGAAATTGGATTTTCACTAAGTGCATGCTCTTTTGGCTTTGTGCTTGCTGCTAATTTTATAAGCTGGATAAGTCCTTTCTCATCCATGCCCCGCCTTATAGGATTCTTTAAATTAATTTTAAGGTCTGAATGCAGACACCCTTTTAAGAATCCATCTGATGTAAGCCTAAGTCTATTGCAGCTCGAACAAAAACTCTCACTCAGGGGAGCTATAAATCCAAATGTGCCTTTGGCATGTTTAATCTTGAAGTTTTTTGCCGGGCCATTGCCATATACATCAATGTTTTCCACAGGCCCTAATCCATGAGAGATATCCATAACCTCTTTATACGACATGAAATTCCCCATGGAATACCAGAACTCATTATATTTGGTCGGCATAAACTCCAAGAACCTGACATGTATAGGCAGGTTTATTGTCAATCTTAAAAAATCAATGATCTCATCATCATTTATCCCTGCTAGAAGAAGCATGTTTATCTTTAATGGGCTAAAACCCGCTTCCAGACAAACTCCAATCGCCTCTTTTACGTCGTTTAACTCTCCCCCCCTTGTTAGATCCCTGTATTTTTCTTCCTGCAGGGTATCCATGCTGATGTTCAGTCTTTTAAGTCCTGCTCTTTTAAGGCCTTCGACTCTGTCTTTTAGAAGGGTACCATTGGTTGTAATTGAAATATCATTAAGTCCTTGTATTCCGGCTAAAATCTCTACAAGTTTCACTACATCCTTTCTCACCAATGGCTCGCCGCCTGTAAGACGGACATTATCTATGCCTAAAGACACGCCTATCTTTACGATCCTGGCAATTTCTTCAAATGAAAGAAGCTCTTCATAAAATTTATTATTGATTCCGCAGGCAGGCATGCAGTATTTACACCTCAGATTGCACCTGTCTGTGACTGAGATACGTAAATAATCTATCTGACGATTATATCTGTCTAATAGTGGCATAATCCTCCGGCGTATTTATATTCATAAAAGGGCTATCACCCAGATCAAATCTTTCTAATTCTTTCTGGCCGATCACATTTACACTAAGCTTAGAGAAAAGATTTGTTATCTTTAATTCTCCATTTTTAAGCTGCTTCTCGATTGTTTCTACGCAGTTTTTTGAATAAATTGCGTGAAGCGGTTCTAACCTTGCTTGCCACTTAGGCACTACTATATCGAAGTTATTTACCCTAGTAATCATGTAGTCTATTAAATCAAAATTTACGAAAGGTGCGTCGCAGCTGAAAATAAAATTATAAAGGCTGTCTGATTTAACCAAGGCTGTGTATATGCCTCCTAACGGCCCTTTATCAGGTATGATATCTTCTAGAACCTCGATACCAATGCCAGCGTATCTTTCTTTATCATTGGCTATGATTATGAGCTTTGAAAATTTTTTCTCTAACCTTGATATGAGCTCTTCAATCATGGTCCTTGAACCAAATTTTAAAAATGCCTTGTCAGTCTTCATACGAGTGCTTTTGCCACCAGAAAGTATTACCCCTGTAACTGAACTCAAATCGCGCCTCCGTCAAAACCATGTCTTAAAAGCTGGACATATACCTTCTCGCCTTTTTTAAGTAACTGCCTACCTTCAGGCCCGATCATTATGCCGTCAGCTAAGACAAGCGAGTTTATAATACCTGAACCCTGCGGTCCAGTAACACTAGCATAAAACTTTCCGTCAATATTTTTAAGTCTTGTGCGGATAAAATATCTGAGGTTCTTTTTCTTATGGAAATCCTGTGTCAGGATCGCCCATACGCCTGGCCTGAACAGATTCTTTGAACCCTGCATCTTTAGTAGTGACGGCCTGACATATTCTTCAAAGCTTATTGTAGAGGATACAGGATTACCCGGCAGGCCAAACACAGGGATACCTCTTATGATCCCAAATGCCAGAGGCTTTCCTGGTTTCTGGCAAACCTTCCAAAACTTCATCTTCATTCCCATGTCTAATAAAACATCTTTTACTAAATCATAGTCTCCTACAGAAATCCCTCCCATCACTAAAAGCATATCCAGACGTTTAGTTAAGCCTGCTTCGATCTTTTGCCTTACCTTTATCCTCGTATCCCTTGCAATGCCTAAATCAACTGGCGCGGCTCCACACTTTACTATCTGGCCATGGACTATATAGGTATTACTATTCCTGATCTTGCCTTTTGTTAATCTTTCTTCTACGCCTACCAGTTCATCGCCTGTTGCCAGCATTCCAACCCTTGGCCTTTTTGTCACATTTATCCTGGCTATGCCGAGTGAGGCGAGCATGCCTATTTCCTGCGGCCTTAAGATACTGCCTTTGGATAAAACTTTTTGTTTTTTTCTTACATCCTCGCCAGTCTTTCTAACATTTTCACCCAATTTTACTTCCTTGAATATTTTCACCGATTCTGTTCTCTGTTCTCTGTTCTCTGTTCTCTGAGTGTACTCCACCATTACCACACTGTCAGCTCCATTCGGAACTGGCGCGCCTGTCATTATCCTTATGGCTTCATTATTACGCACCCTATTTTTTGCAGAGTAACCTGCAGCTACATCCTCTATTACCTTTAAGATCTTTGGACAGGTTCCAGATGCGCCTTTGGTATCCTTTGCCTTCACTGCATATCCGTCCATTGCAGAATTATCAAATGGCGGCATATTGCAGTTTGCATGGATATCATTAGCCAGCACCCTATCCAGGCCATCCAGGAGCCTGACTTTCTCGTCTCTGAGTGGCTTTATATTACTCAATATTATTTTTAACGCGTCTTTAACCTTTATCATGCCGGCCTATATGCCCATTTGGAAAATATAATTCCGATTTCGTATAAAACCAGCAGCGGCCCTGCCATCAAAAGCTGGGTGATTACATCCGGGGGCGTAAGAATCGCTGCCACTATAAACATACCGACTATTGCATGCTTTCTTTTCTTTGACAAAAACGCAGGCGTAACCATATTGATCTTTGTGAGAAAAAGCATTATTAGAGGTAGCTGGAACACGAGACTAAAGGCAAAGATTATAGTTCCGACAAAAGAGACATAGTTGCTCACTGTTATCATGGGGCTTATGACGTCCGTCGCAAACCCCAGGAGAAACTTCATGGCAATGGGTAAGATTATGAAATACCCGAAACTGCACCCTATAATAAAAAGCACAAAAGACAACAGCCCGAATATGAGGACATATCTTCTTTCCTTTTTCTCCAGGCCCACTGAAACAAATTCCCAGATATGGTAAAGAAGATACGGCGAAGAAAAAAATAGCCCGCCCAGAAAGGCTATTTTAATATTTACTACAAACGCCTCTTGCGGCGCTATGAATATGAGCCGCTTGACTGGCCTGGCAAGCATAGGAATAAGCATGTCTATGATACTGTAAAGCACGCACGATACAATGATCACAAACACGACTGATTTTAAAAGCCTTGTCCTGACCTCGTCCAGATGTTCAACTATTGTTCGCCGCTCATCCATATTATGCTTCGTCTTTTGTGACGTCTTCAATATCACTCTTTAGCTCTTTCCCTGCCTTTTTAAATTCCTTGACTGATTTAGCCAATGAACGTGCTATCTCAGGCAGCCTTGACGCGCCAAATAAAAGAAGTACTATCAATAGAATTACAACAAGCTCGCCCATTCCAAATTTAAACATTTCGCCCTCCTTGTTTCTATTTAGGCAGCATTATAAAAAACGTGCTGCCTTTTCCCTGGTCTGATTCTGCCCAGATCTTTCCATTGTGTCTTTCCACTACCTGTTTTGCTATTGAGAGGCCCAGACCTGTGCCGTCTTTTTCTATTTCCCTGGCATTGGATGCCCTGTAAAACTCGTCAAATATCTTTGGGAGTTCATCCTCTGGAATCCCTATGCCCGTGTCTTTAATCTCTATAAGGATGGAGTTGCCTTTATCATTAACATTAATGCTGATCTTTCCATTGCGCGGAGTATATTTTATAGAATTTGCCAGAAGATTTATAATTATCTCTTGGATATATTCCCTTGCCCCTCTGATCTCATGAATCGCGTCTTCTCCGCTTGAAACGATCGATATATTCTTATCTTTCGCCTTAGATGCAACATTGTATATGGCTTCCTTTAGCGTATCACCAAAAACGAAACGCGCCATCCTTATCTCTCTACTTAGCTTGATGCGCGTGACATTCAGGAGCGCCTTCACAAAAAACATGAGTTTTCCCGTCCGCTCGTCAGCCCTCTGGAGCAGATTCATTTGTTTTTCATTGAGTGAACCCACTATGCCACCTGTTACCGGCTCGATGCAACTCTGGATCGCTGCAAGATGTTCCTTGATATCATGTGTGACCCTTAAGACATATTCGCTTTTTATGTGGTCCTTCTGCTTTAATTGTGCGTTCGTCTCTTTCAAACTCTTCTCGTGCTCTCTTAATCTCTTTGAGATAGACGTAGCCATATATACTGCTATATACAGGGTGGAAACAAAAACAAAAGATATACCGCTAATGTGAACAGCATTGTTATGAAGATCTGAGGAAATAAACCCGACTAAACAATAATGTGACAAGATCCCGAGATACTCTAAGACCACCATCATGGAAAATAATGTAACCGCACATGTGGCCTGTAGGAAAGATGCGCGCTGCGAAAGAAGTATGCTCGCGATGATCATATGAAAGATAAAATAAAATATAAAAGGATTCTCTATGCCGCCGGAAAAATGTATCAGGGCTGTCAGAATAAAAAGATCAAGGGAGATCTGTGTATTAGCGACCCTGTTAGCTATCGCGGAAAAATTCGCTTTTGATCCATTTATATAGATAAGGGATGTGAGATTATATATCCCAAGTATGACTGCTATACTATATAAAGGTAGAGCTGGAACAGGTATCTTAAGAAAAGATCTTACAAAAAATACAGATAAAAAGACCCCTGCTACAGCTATCCACCGCAGCCTAATAAGCCAATGGATCCTCTCAAAAAGATCATTATGCGGGTTCATTTTTTTCTAAAAGGGTTTTGACCTTTGTGATCAATTCGTCAGGCTTGAGCGGCTTGTCAAGATAGGCGTCAACTGGAAGCCAAACATCATCACCTGCTTCTTTCTTGAAGTCTAATCCTGTGTTTTCCTTAACAGCTGTGAGCATAAGGATAGGGATGTTTTTAGAATCTACGTCACTCTTAATGGCCCTTGCAACGTCAAAACCTTTACTATTCGTCTCCATCATGACGTCTAATATAATAAGATTTGGCTTTTCCTGTTTAACCTTTTTAAGACCCTCTTCCCCGCTCTTGGCAGTAGCGACCTGATACTTCTTGCTCTCCAAGACTACCTTCATTGCTTCTACGATATCCGGATCATCGTCGATAATCAGGACCTTAGGCTGATTACTCATTTTTATCCACCCCCTCCAGTAGAATAAACTCTTTAGTAAATTTTGCCATTTCACGATAAAAGGATAAAGAGGCGCTGTTTATTACCTTATCTGAGAATCCAGGCACCCATTTTATCAGATGTTCGTTCACAAATTGCCTTCCAAGCTCAATAAAATCAGGTGCCTTTTTAAGATCTCCTTGTTCCCGCGCCTTTATCTCTTCCTGCGCTATCCTTTCCATAAACTCCAGCTCTACGCTTATGTGGTCAGGGCCTTCAGTAAAGTCTGATCTATATCTAAGCCCGCGGGATTCAATAAAATTCTTTATATCCTTATCTATAGATCCCTTATCCTTGCGATATGCTGATTCGTACGGATAGATGTGGCTACCCGGCCCAATAAAGAGCCGGGTATACTCCACTGAGAGTTTGTCCACGAGTTCATCTAAAGACGCGCTTTTAAAATCCTGGCCCAGGACTTCTATAAAACCCGAACCCCTGATGCTCTCGAGAAAGTCCTTGCTGGGCTCAGAGCTATATACCCGTGACAACAGGCCATAAACATTGCTGCGCTCTATAGGTCTCATGTTATGCCCTGGTTACTTCTACTACTGTATCCATAAACCTCAGCTGGCCAGCAATAGGGTCTGGTGAATTCGGTATAATCCAGTTAGGATGCACGCCTACGTCCTTCCACCACTTGTTATGGCAGTCTGGCTCACATTTATGCGTGAGATAATCCTTGCATCCCCTGCCAGACGCGTACGCGCCATATTCCCAGTGACCCAGGTGATGAGAGATAGCTATTACCTGCGGGTGAATACCCTCAGTAAGTCTGGCCTTGGTAATAATATCACCTACTCTGGATCTGACCTTTATCTTATCCCCGTCTTTTATGCCCTTGCTTTTAGCAGCCGCGGGATTGATCCACGCCGGGTTTTCATGATAGATCTCAGTAAGCCACTTACAATTCTGGCTGCGGGAGTGAATCTGCACGCCTACCTTATAAGTAGTGAGGATCATCTCATCCTTTTTCATGTTCTCGTGCTCAGGAACAGGAAAATAACTGGGGAGCGGGTTATATCCTTCTTTCTTTAAAAAGTTCGAGTGAATCTCAAACAAGCCAGATTTATTGAGCTTGTCTGGCGCAAACCCTGCATAGACCGTGCCTCCTATTTTCTGGGCTACATAACCCTTGTAAGCATCCTTCGTGGCAGTATATCCCTTCTCTTGGGCCTCTTCTACAGTCTTTGCCTTGGATTTTTTCCAATCCCAGTAAACACCTGTTGCTGCATCAAGCAATACATCTGGAGCAGTGTACTCTTCCGGTTTTAATTCCTTGGCATAAGATTTGTATTTTGGCTTGACTCCTGGATCATGCCAGACACCGTGCTTTTTTAAATACTCAAAGTCCACCTTGCTTTTCTCGCAGGACTTTTTCACAAAATCCTCTGCTGAATCAAAATCAAGCTTTAGCCCAAGCTTTTTTGCCAATTCACACACCACATCCTGAAACTGCCTTGTCTGGCCTGGAGGGCTTACTACAGGCTGGCGTATATAGAACTCGCCTATATGCTCGTAGCTCACCATATCATCCCATGACCATCTCTCCAAGTACGTGACATCCGGCAGTATCAGGTCTGCCAAGGCAGTTGATTCAGTATAAAAAGGATTAACCGCCACTATATAAGGAAGGAGCTTTTCATCCTTCATTATATCAATGTTCTCCTGGACCTCGCCATTGGCATACACAGGCTCGTAGCAATATATCATATACACATCAGGCCTGCCGTTACTGCCCTCTTTTATGGCCTTGAACACACGATGATTGATATGATGAGTAGGGTATATAGCATCTCCCTTAAGTCCATCCAAGATCTTGAGTTTTTTCTGTTCTCCTTTTGCCTTTGGATAGGACCATTTCGCGCTTACTGCCCTGCACGTGCCGCCTTTTACATCAATATTCCCAAGGATGGCATCGAGCATCTTTATGGCACGCTCTGTTTCCACGCCGTTATAATGCGCTACCGCGCCCCGATATGATACGATCGTGCCAGGCCTTGCCCTGCCATACTCTATGGCAAGAGATCTGATCTTTGAGGCGCTGACACCGCTTATCTTTTCTGCCCACTCAGGTGTGTATTGTTTAAGGTGGCCTTTTAGTTCATCAACAGTAACATTGGTCCACTTATTAATAAAATCAGGGTCGTACAGCTCCTCTTGCATCACTACATCTGCCATTGCAAGGACTACTGCCCCGTCAGTCCCTGGTTTTATTGGTATCCATTCACTTGACTTTGCTGCAGTATTGGAAAGCCGCACATCAAAGGTAACAAGTCTCGTCCCGCGCTCAGCCATGGCCTCGATAGTCCGCTGCGAGAGCTGTATATGCGAGGTATGCGCCTCCATAAGGTTGCATCCAAAGTTAAGGATCATATTGGCATGCGGGACATCATTGACATCATAGTGTTTTCCCCATGTAAGTTCCTGCGCAACCCATTTAGCTCCCTCGCATATTGATGTATGATTTCCGATGGTACCAGTTCCATATGCCGGCAGAAAATTATCCTTGATGATCTTATCATCAGAACCCTTCATCCTGCCATAATGAAACATGAATTTTTCCGGATGGCCTTCATCAAGGAGCTTCTTTAACCTGGCAGTAACTTCATTTAATGCCTCATCCCAGGAAATCCTTTTCCATTTTCCTTCTCCGCGCCTGCCAATCCTTTTCATTGGATACAGGATACGGTCAGGGTCATAGACCTGATTAATGCCTGCCTGGCCCTTGGCGCAGATCTTGCCCCGGTTGCGGATAGACTCAGGATTTCCCTCTATCTTTACGAGCTTCCCATCCTCTACATAACACACTACTGCGTCACGCGAAACACACTGCCAGCACGCGGTAGGGATAACCTTACGCTCCTTGCCGCTCTTAGGAGAAAAATCCTTGCCGCCATCTTCCAGTTTTAATTTGCCGCTCAAAATAGGCTGTTTCCCAAAAAGCTTATCTGCGCCAGCTAAAACAGCAGCACTTGCTATCCCGAGCTTTATAAGGTTTCGACGTGTAAGTTTGACCATCTTGCCCTCACCCCCTTAAATTTGCCCTGCCATCACTACGATAAAACGCATGGCAAAGACACCGACTAAAACAAGTATTGCTGCTATTGACTGAAGCGAAAGTTTTGCTGCCCTGTTAGAGCTGAGAAGTATAGTAAGCGGGATAACGCTCCCAAGCCCGATCTCCACTGCCCAGAATAAAAAGCTGTAACTACCTGTCAAAAATGCCCTGGCGCCCACTACTGCATCAGAAGAGCCATTCAATAAAACCAGGACCTCGGTAAAAATCAAGGCCAATTCCAAAACCACTAACCACCCTAATGTCTTACACAATGTTATAGCGCCATATCCTAATTCCTTTGTCTTTCCCAGCGTAATACCTGCTAAGATTACCAATGCCAATCCAGAGATCAATGAACCCACCAGAAAGAGCCATGGTATTAGCGGGCTATGCCACAGGCCTTTTCCCTGCATCTGCGCCAGGAGAAATCCTGTGTATGTCGCAGCGACAAATGCGAATAAAAGCCCTATATAACCAATCCCCTTGGCCTTTTCGTCCTTGCCTGTAACCAAAAGAAAGGCGTGCAGCGCATTCAACCCAAAGAAAATGGATAAAAGCCAGGTGCCCCACGAGGCAGCTGAGGATGGCTGGAAGGTCACCATGAGTTTCCAGAATCTCAATGGTTTTCCCAGATCAAGGATCAGGAGGTTCATCCCGGCTACTAAAAATAAAGGTGACAGAATTGCAGCAGGCTTGGCAAGCACCTTGAACTCTTTTTTCCAATAATTAAACACTACTGAAAGGATAAATAGCCCTGCTGAAAGGCCTCCTAAAAAGAAGTAGGTCGGAATCATCCAGTTTAAGGCTATGCCATGAAATATATCGTAACTGGTCATGAACGCTCACCTCCTTCTGTCAATTTCTCGACGCTGATATAAAAAACATACGGGTCTGTGTTTAATTCCGGCTTCAGGACCTGGACTGCCTTGCGGGCCAGCAGTTTCGAGACTTCACTTTGAGAGTCATTGAGGTCGCCAAAGACCCTTGCCTTTGCCGGGCAAGTATTCACGCATGAAGGGACTATTCCTTTATCCACGCGGTGCATACAAAAATCACACTTATCAGCAATCTTCTTCTCAGGATGAGAAAATCTTGATTCATACGGGCACGCGGCAATACAGAGTTTACAGCCGACACATTTGTCTTCATCTATCTTTACTATGCCGTCTTCCCTCTGAGTCGTTGCCCCGCTAGGACAGACCTTTTTACACGGAGGATTGTCACAATGATTGCATAGGCGGGGTAAAAAGAATCTTCCTGTATTCGGGTACGCGCCTTTTTCCTTTATCTTTACCCACGACCTCCAGACGCCAAGAGGCACATTGAATTCTGCCTTGCACGATACTGAGCAGGCATGACAGCCAGTGCATTTATCAAGGTCAATGACCATTGCAAGACGCCTTCCGGTTAGGTGCTTCACAGAGGCGAATACATCTTTCTTAGGGATGGTGGAGGCAGCCACGCCTATTGCAGCTGCGCCGCCCACCTTAAGAAAATCTCGTCTTGTGATCCCTTTTTCTTTTTTTACATCCATAGGAACCTCCTGGTATAATCTTCACTCTAGATATCCTAGAGCAAAGTGATTAATAATATGTTAAAATATTTTATCTTAATCCGTGTTCTTTTTCTAGTAGGGATGACAGCCTGCGAACCTCCTTATGGACTGCCTACGGCAGAAC
>JBDRBM010000012.1:0-4727 GCA_043822665.1 Candidatus Omnitrophota bacterium | reverse complement strand
GTTTCAACAAGCGGACAGCCAGGCGCCGTCGCTTTTCCAAAGTTTGGGGTTTGCCATGGGGTCTCATAATGTCCTCCTGTATACCCCATAGTATAGCATAGATTATACATAGTATCCATTAAATAGTGAAAGTTCAGTAATTGCGGAACTGGCCCCAATTTTTTTTGGAAATGTAATCGATAAGTCAACGGCGACACGGAGTATAGCACAAGCCTGTCATTGGAAGGAGCGAAGCGACTGACGAAGCAGTCTCTATTTTGAGATTGTTTCGCTCCCTACTGTCGCAATGACACAATACCTACTATTAACTCACCCATTACTTGAAAAAGGTCTTTTGACTTGCCAAAATCCCATCCTTTTGATACAATTACTTAAATATGGATAAAAAAATGAAGTACTATATAGGGTCCAATGGCGAATTTGTTATAGAAAACTATAATCACGCCAGCCCTTTTTCTAATTTTCTGCCAGGGATTGCAGGCCTTTTTGGGATACCAATGTGGGTATTCTATGTCAATAGAGGTCAGTGCATATGCAGTTTTGGCGTCAAGAGCAAGGATAGCCCTATCATGGAGTTTATGCCGGCTAACAGGGCATACCAGCTTGCGTCCTCCCAGGGTTTTCGTACATTTATAAAGATAAGAGATAAAAAGAAAAATGTTTTTTACGAGCCGTTTCGCCCGCATTTTGAAAATAGCGCTGTGCCTGCTGATCAAAAAATGTTTGTAACTTCATATGGATTAAAGCTTGTAGAGAAGAATCCGTCACTCGGGATTGAAATTACCGTTGAGTATTTTACAATCCCCAATGAGTCTTTCGCAGCTTTGGCAAGAATAGTGACATTTAAAAATATATCAAAAAAAGATATTTCCATGGATGTCCTTGATGGCACGCCCCTAATAATACCTTGCGGAGTTTCAAACTTTTTTCTCCAGAAGATGAGGCGGACTGTAGAGGCATGGATGACAGTGGAAAACATAGAGAAAGGCGCGCCTTTCTACAGGTTAAAGGTGGACCCGAGAGACGTATCAGAAGTGAAATTTATAGATGAGGGTAATTTTTATTTATCGACTTTGGCAAGAGACGGAAAGACGAACGGTGTATTACCCATACTGGTTGATCCAGAGCTTATATTCGGACAGATAAATGATTTTTCATATCCCGTTAATTTCATAAATGAAAAGAAATTCCATGTACCGCAGGAACAGATACGGCAGAATAAGCTTCCCTGCGCTATGTCCTTAGCCGCTCTAAAACTCAAAAAAGGCGCATCCGCTACCCTTTATTCTCTCATGGGGCATATGAGCTCTAAGGATAAGCTGAACTCTATGGTAGAACAGCTTATCGGGCCGCAATTTTTCACAAACAAGCGAGAGGAAAATAAAAATATTATTAAAGAGATTCAAGAATCTGTTTTTACTGTCTCCGGCGAGAAGGGCTATGACTTTTACTGCCGCCAGACATTTTTGGATAATGTCATGCGCGGGGGCTATCCTGTGAATTACGGAGACAAGGCGCCTGTATTTTACGCCTATTCAAGAAAACACGGGGACCTTGAAAGGGATTACAACAGGTTTTATATAGACCCGACATATTTTTCCCAGGGGAATGGCAACTTTCGCGATATGAACCAGAACCGCAGAAATGACATTTTCTTTGATCCGGATATAAAGGATTCTAATATACTGCATTTTTATAACCTCATACAGACGGACGGATTTAATCCGCTGTTATTGTGCGGCGTGAGGTTCAAACTGAAGTCAATTTCAAATTTAACGGATGACTTAAAGGGCAAAGTATATAATAAAGATGTCGGAAGGCTAAAAGAACTGGTCTCCCGCGCTTTTACTCCGGGAAAGTTATTCATGGAAATGGAAACTCTCGGTATAAAAATGAAGACACAGTGGCAGGGGATTCTCGAATCAATCCTGAAAAATTGCGAGATCATATATGATGCCGAACATTCAGAAGGTTTTTGGATAGACCACTGGACGTACAACCTCGATCTTATTGAAAGTTATCTGGCTGTCTACCCTGAAAGATTAAAAGAGATACTGTTTTATAAGAAAGAATTCACTTTTTACGACAATGTTTTTTGTGTTAAACCAAGGTCGGAAAAATGCATTTTGAATGGCGGGGACAGAGTGCGGCAATACCACGCCCTTGCGCGTGATAGCAAAAAGGAGCATATTATAAAAAAGCGCGAACATGACAGTCACTTGGTGAGGACCCGCAAAGGGGAAGGAGGTGTTTACAAAACCACCTTGTTTGTAAAATTGCTGTGCCTTACAGCAAACAAGATGGCATCTCTTGGCCCTTTTGGGACAGGCATTGAGATGGAGGCTGATAAACCAGGCTGGTGCGATTCCATGAACGGCCTGCCAGGACTTTTCGGAACCTCTACGCCCGAGGTGTTTGAGCTCAAGAGGCAGATAGTTTTTATCCTGACCGCGTTTAAAAATTTGAAACTGGAAGATAGTTGCAAATTAAAACTGCCTGAAGAGCTGTATGATTTTTTAAAATCAGTGGAATCCATAATTAAGAAACAATCCAGATTTTCAGCGAAGAAGAGAGATTTTAATTACTGGGATAGCGCCAATTATGTTAAGGAAAAGTATAGGGAGAGGGTAAAATTTGGCTTTACCGGAAACGAGAAATCTTTAACTGTTTCTCAGTCAGTGGAAATGTTAAGAACCTTTCTTTTAAAGATAGAGGGTGCTGTCAAAAAGGTTTATTTGCCGTCCCAAAAGATTTACCCAACGTATTTCATAAATGAGGTTACAAGTTTCGAGCGGACAGGCAAGACAGATGTTATTACAGATATGCCTCTTGTAAAACCTACTGGATTTAAGAGCATAAGGATTCCTTTATTCCTCGAGGGGATTGTCCGCGCTATGAAATCTGAAAAAGACACTAAAAAGGCTAAGATTTTATATAGAGCGGTTAAGAAAACAGGATTATATGATAAAAAACTCAGGATGTATAAAATAAACGAATCCCTGGAAGGCGTGTCAAAAGAAGTTGGCCGTTCCAGTATATTTACCCCAGGTTGGCTTGAAAACGAATCTATATGGCTGCACATGGAATATAAATACCTGCTTGAGATTTTAAGAGCAGGGCTTTACGAAGAATTTTTTGATGAATTCAAAAACTGCCTAGTCCCTTTCATGAAACCAGAGGTCTACGGCAGAAGCATTTTTGAGAACTCCTCGTTTATAGTGTCAAGCGCATTTCCGGATGAGAGGCTTCATGGCAAGGGGTTTGTGGCACGGCTGAGCGGTTCTACGGCAGAGATGCTTAGCATGTGGGTAATGATGAATATTGGCCAGAAGCCGTTCTTTTTGAACGACAAAGGAGATCTGACTCTGCAATTTAAGCCGGCATTACCAGCGTGGCTTTTCACTAAAAATAGAAAAAACGGGTTCCCTAAAAATAGCTACGCATTTAAATTTTTAAATAAAACTATAGTTGTTTATCATAACCCCAGAATGAAAAATACAGCCGGCAGAAACTCAGTAAGGACAAGGCTTATCATTTTAAAATATGATAACGGGAAGAAGATAGAGATAAAGAGGGATTTAATAGAATTGCCTTATTCGCAGGAAGTAAGAGACAGAAAGATAGAAAGAATAGATATATACCTCGGCTGACCTCCCTTAACTTGACGAATCGTGCATTGTAAGTTTTGTCAAGTTAAGGGATTTTTTTGTTGACAGGCCTGATAATCGTGTTATAATTTTAAAAAAGGTAACACGGAGATGTATATGTCGGATTTAATTAGATTTGGGATATCACTAGAAAATAGTTTACTCAAAGATTTTGACAAGCTGATACAAGACAAACAATACGCCAATCGCTCTGAGGCAATAAGGGACCTTATACGCAATAGCCTCGTAGAGGATGAATGGAAGAAGAGAAAAGATGTTGCAGGCGCTGTTTCCCTGGTATACGATCACCACAGAAGAGAACTGATGAATGTTATAGTGGATATACAGCATGATTACCAGGATACTATAATCGCGAGCCAGCATGTGCACCTTGATCATCACAATTGCCTCGAGGTTATTATTGTCAAAGGAAAGTCGGATAAGATCAAGGTGCTTTCTGACAAATTGCGGGCCGTGAAAGGCGTAAAACACGGGTCCCTCACTCTTACGACGCTCGGCAAAGAGCTTTAAATAAATTTTTTTGTATATCAGTAGCACGAAAATTAAAAAAGTAACAAAAAGAAAGGAGGTATCGTGAGGAAGAATGTTTTTTTATAGTTATGTTTATTTTGACGTTTACTTGTAAGTTTTCTTTTGCCGAAGTTTCAAATGACGAGCTCCTTAGGGAAATCAAGACCCTTAGGCAAAAACTTGAGCAGCAGGACCAAAAGATCGCAGAACTCGAGGCAAAGATCATAAAAGAGGTTTCAATGCCAAAAACCGCGAATTTCTCCAATATGACGATCGAGGATTTTGACAGACATCTGGACGCTCACCTTTTACACAGGGAGGAGGGGTATTTAATGCTGGGTGGTTTGAGAATGGGAATAGGTTCGACTTTTATCATCCAGGGCACTGATAATGCCAATGGTGACACCCTTTCCGAAAGAGGAGAAGACGTTACGGACGCTTCTTATTCCGTGGATGTTGAATTTGAAAAGGAATTTGAGGATTATGGTAAGGCTTTTCTTCATGTCGAAACAGGGGACGGCCCCGGCGTGGAAGACGAGCTCCAGGTAT
>JBDRBM010000011.1:0-40450 GCA_043822665.1 Candidatus Omnitrophota bacterium | reverse complement strand
TGTTATGGCAGTGTCCCAGTCAGAGCGTTCTTATGATTTAAATTACCAGGCATACTGCGTGTTTCCGATATGGGACATCAATCTGACAACAGACCAGGAGTTCAAATTTACAATACTCTGGAACTTCCTTAGCTTAACTTGACAATTCTTACAATGTAAGTTTCGTCAAGTTAAGCGTTATAGCTACAAAAATAGTTTGACTTTTTGCGTTACTGCATTAAAATAGTATAAAATCACATAAAAACCTGTAAACCCAAGGGAGGGTGGTATGCGATACTTGTCTTGTCTTGCACTGGCTCTATTGATGTTGGCACCATGCGCGGTTTTTGCTGATCAGAAACAGGATATAAAAACAATTCTTGATGAAGCTGCTATATATGCTGACAAGGACCCTGCCATTATAAGCGGGGTTGTTTCTACGCTGGGCGACGCGTATGTGCGGGAAAACAAGATAGATGAGGCAGTCGCGCTTTATGAAAAGGCATTGAATGTTCTGCCTAATGATGAAAACCTGCTGAATAGGGCAGGGAACCTGTACAACCAGAAGATGCAGTATGATAAGGTTGTCGCCGTATATAAAAAATTGACCGATATTAAGCCTGATAATTCCTGGTATTTTCAGATGTTGAGCAATGCTTATAACCTTTCCAATCAAAAAGATAAGGCAGTTGAGATATGGAAAAGACTTATACAGGAAAAACCGGATAGCGCGGATATTTTAGCCCAGGCCGCGAATTTTTACAGCAATGCCAATGATATGGATAATGCCGTAAGCCTGGCAGAAAAATCAGTCAAGCTTGATCCGAATAATATCGGGTATCTACAGAATCTCGCGACATTCTACGCGAGGGCGGAGAAATTTGATAAGGCAGAAGAGGCATATGGCAAGATCGTGGCAATGGCCAAGGATCAATGGCTCAAAGAATGGGCCAATAGAGAACTCTTGAATATTTACCAGAGACAGAATCGCCTTGGTGAAGTAGAGTCAAAGCTCGAAGCTGAGGCAAAGGATAAGCCGGATGATATAGTTTCACTTAAGAAACTCGGCGAGTTATATATAAGAAAGGGCGATAAAGAAAAGGCCCTTGAGATATATGAAAAGGCAATAAGGATCTCGGCCAATGACAGGGATGTGAGTAATAACCTGGTTAGTTTGTATGAGTCCATGGAGAAGCCTGATAAAGCAATTAAAGAGCTGCAAAAGATAATCCAGGCATCTCCCAATGAGCCATATTTACTGGAGAATTTAGCAGGTCTTTATGACAAGGCAAACAAGAAAGAAGACGCAAAGAAAACGTGGCAATCATTGGTGTCCAAAGTAACAACTGACCCTGCAGTGTATTCAAGGTACGCGGAGGCGTTGTATAAGTTTGGAGATTTAGATGAGGCTGTGGTTCAGCTTAATAAGGCGCAGAGTATGGATCTTAGTAATATGACTTATACGTTGCGCAAAGCCGCTATGCTGATAGATGGGAAAAAACTTGAAGAGGCAAAGGTAGCGTTGGGAAAAGTAAACTTAGAGGCAAAAGATGACTGGATGAAGAGTGAGGCAAGGAGGCGCTTGGATGAGATTGCCAATATGACTGCGGTGCCTGAGCCTGCCAAGGAAATAGTGAAAGATAAAGTAGAATCAATGCCAGAACCAGTTTCTTCGGCGCCGGCACAAGAACCTATTTTTGTAGAGTTTAAGCCAGGAGAAAAAGAAGAAGAGGTAAAAACAGTTGAGCCAAAGAAGAAAGAGAAAAAGAAAAGAGGTTGGTTCGGGAGATAATTTTTACAGCTATTTTAGGTCGAATCTGGCAGGAAACTGCTGGGCCAAGCGTTCATCATTTGTAGCGATTACCACGGTGCAGCCATTCTTTTGATTTAATCCCTTAAGAATATCAATTATCTTTTTTGCGTTTTCATCATCCAGGTCCGCGGTTGGTTCATCAGCGAGAATTATGGAAGGTGAGTTAATCATGGCCCTTGCTATTGTTACTCTTTGCTGTTCGCCTGCCGAGAGTTCATGCGGCAGATGGCTCAAGCGCGCTTTTATGCCTAATTCACTTGCAAGCCCGTCAACGTTCTTTCTTTTCTTATCCAAGTCTTTATCTAAGAGAGCTGGTAGTAGTATATTATCTTTGGCGCTTAAGTGTGGAAGGAGATTAAAGGATTGAAATATGAAGCCTATTTTTTCTTTTCTTAAATTGGCAAGCTGGTCATGGCCCAACTCAGCTATATCAGAGCCATCGATAAGTATCCTTCCTGAGGTAGGCTTGTCCATGCCGCCTATGAGGTTTAACATAGTTGTCTTTCCGATACCTGACGGGCCGAATACAATAAAGATCCCTTTATCACGTATTTCCAAATCGATGTTTTTTAATACGTCTATTCTTTTGCGCGGGGTTTGGTAAGATTTTGAGATGTTTTCTAATTTTATCATAGGTAAAGTTAAAACCAGTTATTTTGAAACCTCTTTTTCGATCACCTTTTCAAAATCTTCGCGCGACCAGAATGTTTCGAGACGTCTTAAGAACCTGATATTTTTCCTGCCCTCCGGCGTATCTATGTCAAACTCGGATTTTCCGTTTATGATTATTCCGCCGCATGAAAGCCCTGTGCTTCGCCATTCGTCGTAACCATCAGACGACCTGAAATCAATGAGCCTGACAGAGACCCTGCCAGGGTATTTATTTTCAAATGTCTTCAGATACTCCCCGATAAATTTATGCTCTTCATTAAAAGGGTAATACGCCTCTATCCTTACCTTAGCAGAATCTTTTTTTATAGCTGGTTTTGAAACAATGCGCCCTATTAATAAAGAAGACAACTTTTTGTTTTTAGTGCCGTTAAGAATGGCGATTTGTGATTTTATCGGCCTGTAATATTTTTGCGGGATTACCTCTATTATTTTTAATGTTTCGATATTCATTTTCTGCGGCGCTGTTTCAAACGGACAGGTGTCATAATGTATACCTGCCTGAGCCTTGCCTGTTGATACAAATGTGAGTGCCTGTATAGGGCTGTCCGTTGAGATGATCTTATTTTTCACAGCATCCCATATGCCGGCATTTACAAGCGCTTCTTTTGCGTAGCTGCCTACAGAGTTGAACCGCGGGTCTGATATGGCGATATTTTTAACCTCAGGCTTTATTAGGTCGTCCAAGCTGGAGATATTGCCGGGGTTAGCGCTTGAAGCGTATAATACTAGATTAAATCTTCCAAGATCGGTGATCGTATCTTGGTCAACGACGTCATTATCTATCAGGTTTTTCATTTCAACGTCGCCTGGGGAAACGAAGATATCAGGCCGCCTACCTTTATTCAGTATCAACTTGACAAGCACGGACCCTGTATCATAGTATGCCTTGATTTTTGTCCCGGAGTTTTCAGCTTCGAACGAATGAATTGCCTCCTGGAAAGGAACTATCATGCCGCATGGCACGTAGATTTCAATAGGTATTCTTTTGTAGGAGTTCATATTGTAAGACGTGATGACAAAAACCCCTAATATTAGGATAGAAAAGATAATGATAATCTTATTTTTCATCATTACAACCCTTTTCAAGACCAGGTCTTGAACACAGTAATTATAGCAATAAACACGCGCACAGATAATCACCTATGTACATGCTTAAGCTTACCGCGATAATAGTTTCCATTATAAGTGATATAACAAAATATGCCAGAACTTTTTTAAAACCAGCGAATCTATAAATAAGCATAAGTCCCGGGAGGCTTGTGCCTGGCCCGGCAAGTAAGATGCCCAGTGCCGGCCCTATATCCATACCGAGTTTTAGAAACGCCTTTACAAATACCACTTCTGAGAGGATGGGAAAATACATTAGTTCGCCGAACAAGGTTGCCAGAAAAGTGGATTTGAGGGTAGGGATGAACAGCCTGTTTCCGAGCGCGTCTTTTTGCGCGCTGAAAAGGTTATGCACCCAGCGTATGTCAATAAATGTGCTTAAGATGCCTATCGCGAATATGGCGGGTATTAGGATAGGAAGGATGTTTTTTAATAGCCTCCATACCTCATCCAGCCATCCAAATATAGATTCCCTGGGGAAGAATTTTAACAGGATAAATAATGTTGCTATTGCCAGGCCTGCTATGCTTATAATTTTTTGCGCGATAAGCTTATCACCTATCCCTAATGGGTCAAGACCTCCGATGCTGGAACCGATCGCGAGTATCAGAAAAAGCAGCGCAAAGAATATTATAAGCGCGTTTTTTCTCTTTGGCTTTTCTATGGCGTTGTCTATATCTAATTGCGCGGTAGAAGAGGATTGAGGGGGGGCATCTTTATCCTTGAATAAAAATGACATTACAAGGCCTATTGTTATGGAGATTATAAATACGCCTATGATACGCCAGAAGGCCAGCATAGGGCCTATGATTTTGAAAATAAAAGCAATACTTATTATGTTTATAGCGGGACCTGCGTATAAGAATGTAAATGCCGGGCCTGTCCCGCATCCTCGCTTGAGTATACTTGCGAAAAGGGGCACGATATTGCAAGAACATGTAGGGAGTATTTGTCCTGCTACAGAGGCAATAGGAAAGGAGAGCCACTTATTAGCCTTTGGGCCAAGGAATTTAGTAATCCACTGAGCTGAGACAAAGCTCGCCACGGCTCCGGCAAGGAGAAATGCGGGAAGGACAGTGGTTAAGGCGCCCCATGTAAAAAGGCAGCAACGGAAGATGTCTACTACTTCAGCGAGTTTTTGATTTAGCATATGCAAACAAAAGCTGTTATCCCTGCAAAAGTGTCATCTCTGCCTCTGCTCCCTATTTACACAGGGATGATAGGCTACAGCCCGCCGCCCCATTCCTTAAGGGCCTTTTGCGCAAAGTCACTTAATAAGAAATCTACGAATTTTTTTGCTTCTTCTTTATTTTTTGAGGTCTTTAAGACACATGCGTATGACGGTATCTTTATACCCACTTTTTTAAGAATATCATCAACAATCCTTATTTCTCCAGGCAGGACTATTTTTTCACCAGGTTTCAGGTCTTCGTAAAGGCATGAGGTGTACATTACGCCGGCATCGACTTTGTCTTTTATTATAAATGTCCGGCTTTCTCTGCCATATTGCGTGAACAGGACTTTATCTTTAATCTTTCCCCAGACACCCAATTTTTTAAATGCCTCCACTGTAAAGTGTCCCGAAGAGTTTATGCCGGCATCGGGAATAGCGATTGTTTTGACCCTGTCGGATAAAAGGTCATCTATGGAGTTTACATTGGCCCTATTTGAGGCGTGAGTCGTAAGTATAACAGAGTCCTGGCTGAATATTGTCTTTGTGCCTGGTTCTATAAGGCCTTTTTTTTCTATAGGGTCTGTTTCAAAAGGGCCTGTCCCCATATAGATATCAGGGCGCCTGCCTTTATGCAGTACCTTGCGCATCAGGACAACTGTGTTCCCTGTGTCAAAAGTTATAATTAAGTCAGGGTGTTCTTTTTTGTACTGGTCCAATATGTCACAGAAAGCGCCAAAGACACTGCAGGGGACATATATCTCGAGTTCCTTGGAAACATTTTTTTTAATTGAACAACCGGCAATAACCCCGACAATTATAAGGCATATCACAAAATTTCGCATTGTTAGATTCTCCGAATGTTAGTAGCTGCAAAGTTTACTTTGCCCGTGAGGCAGAGCAAACTCTGCGGCTACATTTCCTCTTTGATTAATTCTTTGATTCTATTTTTTGTCGGCACATTGCCCATGGCTTTTATTTTACTATTTATAATGAGAAGAGGTGTTACTATTACGCCGTAAGATTCGTATTCTTCCTTACTTTCGCAGTTTTTGACTTCAACGTCAATGCCCAGCTCTTCCAATGCCTCCTCGACTCTTTTTTTTAAGCTATGGCATGACGGGCATTCTTCAGGCGTACAACTTACCCACCTGCTTACGACTTTTATTTCCATGAAACCTCCTTTAGTTCTATTTTATATCTTTCTTGTGGCATCAGCAGGGGAAAGTTTTAGGATACTTTTTGAAGCAATAAACCCGGATAGCGTAACAATTGTTATAGCTGTCAACATTACAGTCACGAAGATGTTTATAGAAAACGGAATTACTACTTGGATTGAATTTTTTACAAGATACTGGGAACAGGGAGGGTAGGGATTTAGGTAATAAGGCAGGAAAGAAGAAATATTTGTTTTATAAAGAAAACTTGTTATATATCCCAGAATAGAACCAGCGATCCCGCCAAGAAGACCTATAATAAAATGTTCGATAGCTATGACCTTTATTATATCTCTATCCCGCCATCCAATACCTTTTAAAATACCTATCTCTTTTGACCTCTCAAGCACTGATCCGAAAGCTGTCTTTGCGATATAGAGGACGGCAATTAATATTACTATAAAAAATATAGCAAGGCCGAGTTTTTGGGTGAGGTTTGAAAAGCCAGCGATAGTGGGGAGATAATCACTGGATGTGGTTATGGTGGCATCTTTTGATACGATGGCCTGTATCTTTTTTTTGACATTATCAGGATTTGCGTCACCTTTTAATTTTACAAACACGATATCAACAATATCTCCCCGGCCTGTCATGTCTATAGCTGTCTTTAAAGATATAAAGGCCTGCGCGCCTGCGATTTTCGCGTCACGGCCGGGATCTACTATGCCTATGACCTTGAAAAATCTTTGGCCAAGGTCAACGCCGTCGCCAATTTTAAGATTGCGTGTCCTCGCGAAGTCTTTATCTAACAATGTTACATACGCGCCATTGTCTTCTTTGGAGAAGAATCTACCCTGTATGTGTTCTAAGTCGCTGGATTTAATCGGCCCGATATTTCCCGGGTCTTGATTTACTCCAACTACGACTACAGGTTTGAAGTCAGCCGAGATGCTTGCGGCATCGCCTGAACCGCAAAAACTCCCTTCAGGCCCGTAATCACATGGTTCACCTTCCAACTGCCCGCTTTGTATCCCGGCCATGATTTCATCCGGGTTCATCCCGTTGCCGGATGGATTTTGGTATTGAGATTCAAATTGAGGCGGGGCATTGGAAAAGGCCCATGTTATCAGAGAACCCTCAGCCGCGCTGACTTCATCCATGGATTTTATCTTATCAACAGTATCTAAGGGGAGGGGGTTAAGATTTGTGGGCAGTTTTACAACTGACCATACGCATGGTTCGCCCTGGAGCTGCACTATCATATCCGCTCCGGAATCTTCAAGAGGCTTCGCAAATGACTTTTGGGCAGCTTTAAGCACTAGAATGATAGAGATAATAAGCCCGACGCTTATCATTATCCCGGAAAAAGATACAAGGGTTGTCCTGCGTTTGGCAGCTAAATTTTTAATCGCGAATTTTAGTAACATATATTTTCCTCTTTACCTAACTGCAATGGGGCGGGAATCTACTTAAACGCATACAGTTTACCATCATATGAACCAAATATCAATAGCGGACCTTTTTTAGTGTCTATGAGAACAGGTGATGACCATAAGGTGTCCCCTCTTGTAGTGTATTCCCATATGAGTTTTCCGGTTTTATATTTCCATAATTCTTGACCGGATAGAGCGTCTATCGCATACAGATAATCGTCCAGAGACGGTATGAATACAACCTTTTTATTGTTTATGGACCCTATGGCAGGAGAGGATGTTATAAAATTTCCTGTCTGGAAGGCCCATATCTTTTTTCCATTAGAGGCATTAATGGCATATAGGTTCCTGTCATGGGAGCCAGCGAAGATCATAGGAAGCCCTTCTATAACAGAAAACGCGCAAGTGGAATCAACGGCATGCCCTGTTTTAAATTTCCAGAAGATCCGCCCTCTGTCAACATCCAGCGCGTAAATATTTCCAAAACGCGTTCCAAATACTATATATTCCTTGTTGCTGATATTGATTATGACTGGAGAGGAATAGATTGCGGAATCGCTTATAAAATCCCATATAATTTTTCCTGTTTTTGCGTCAATTGTGTATAAACTGCCATCGTGTGAAGTCGTTAATAGCGCAGGTTTTTTGTCTATATAAGCAAAGGCAGGGGAGTTTAGTGGGAGGTTGCCTAACTTAACTCTCCAGTTTAACTTGCCGCTTAAGGCATCAAACGAAAACATCTCTCCTTTTTGCGTGTTTTTGAAAGGACCAAAGTTATTATTCCAGAAACATATAAAGAGCGTCTTTTTTCCGCCTATTTCTTCAATTATAGGGGAAGAAGGCATTCCCCTGGAGGTTGTATAATCCCATTTTTCTGTTTCCCATCCCCATATTTTTTCTCCGGTTTTGGCATTTATGGCATAGACTGTCCTGTCGCCGGAGCCTATGAATACTATTGGCTGCGCGTTTATTTCATCCGCGCATGGGGATGAATCCAGGACCCCTCCGGTAGTATATCGCCAGAGACGGATTCCTGTCTCCGCGTCTATGGCGTAAAGATTATGATCGTAAAAGCCAGCATAGATAATTTTTTTATTGTCGATTTCAAGTGTTGCGCATGATGAAGACCAGACATTCATGCCTTTTTGATAGCCGATTTTTTCGTAGATCCAGGTATGGTGGCTTGGGACAAAACTCCAGATGTTCTTCAGGTCAGCTGATGGGAAATTCACATCTGTGGAAGCGCTATGCCTTGAATTTTTGCCAAAGGTGCGCCAGTCAGAGGCAAAGAGAGGAGAGGTAGTAACTATAATCAAGAAGATT
This sequence comes from Candidatus Omnitrophota bacterium, assembly GCA_043822665.1. GTDB lineage: Bacteria > Omnitrophota > Gorgyraeia > Gorgyraeales > Gorgyraeaceae > JAHIEN01. The sequence continues at coordinate 31,795 of JBDRBM010000011.1, read as the reverse complement.
AAAAAATGGATTATTTTTATTATCATAGTTGTCGTAGCCGCAAAGCTTGCTTTGCCTTGAGGCAGAGTAAACTCTGCGGCTACACTATACGATTTTAAACCCGTGCCTTTCTGCGCATTGCAGGCAATATATGCAATTTTCCTTATCAACTTCACCCTGTTCACTTATCGCGGCCATAGGGCATGTGTCCTTATAAGTTTTAGAAGGCACGCCTGTCCCTTTTACATGATATTGATAGAATTTTGCCAAAATGGCAAATAGGCCGCCGAGAGGGCAGATATATCTACACCATGCCATGGATATTACGCTTCCCGCGAAAATGACAGCGACAAAACCAACAAGAGAAGAATAGTCTATTTCATTGCCGTATATACTGCACCAGGGACTTGTTATAAAAACCCCAAGGACTATAAGGGTTGTCCAAAGGGTCAAAACCAGGTATTTTATTTTTTTTAATCTTTTATCGGTTTTTGGATTCAACACCGCAGGGAAGCATAATATTATAAGCACTAGACCTAGCATGCTAGCTATGTTTTGGACGAAAAAGAAGTTCACGGGTTTAAAACGAAATATCATAAAGATTATAATAAGGAGAAAAAGGAGGAGCGCAAAAATTTTATTTTTGAAAATCCTCAATTTTCTTAATCCTTCCTGCATAAATCCGAGCGGGCATATCCAGCCGCAGAATATCCTGCCGAATACAAATAACGAAGCCATTATCGGTACGAATATGCACATGTTTTGAAAAACACTTAAATTGTCCTTGCCGATCTCGTTTATCCCAAAGACCCAGCCTCTTACAGTACAGAAACACCTATGGAATGTAAAGGTAAAGGTTATAAGGGCGGTCAGCTGGACGATTCGTCTCGCAACCTGCCTTTTTCTAAGCTTTAGTATAATAAAGATTACGGCGCCAAAGAGCAAAAGAAGCGTTGCGAAGGGGGCCGCGTCTACCCAGCTATTCTGGATAGGTATAAGCGGCCTTTCAATAAATTTCCATTTTAGCTGTTCTATTCCCATCTGTGTATGACCCTTTTAGGCAGCGCAAGGCGCTGCGGCTACGTGATTATTTGTCCGTTTTTTATATTGCCAATTTTGTTAGCCAGGGACTTTGCTTCTGTAATGTCGTGCGTCACATGGATAATGGTCAGCTTTAATTCTTTATTTATCTTCTTGAGCGTTTCCATGACACTGGAACGGTTATCATAATCCAGGGAGCTTATAGGCTCATCCAGGAGCAGGAGAGATGGTTTTATGGCAAGCGCTCGCGCCAATGCTACTTTTTGCGCCTCACCCCCGCTTAAAAATGGTGTATCATACCTTTTAATCAAAGACGATAAGCCTAAAAGGCCGCTTAGATTCTCTATGGTTTTATCCATCTCTTTTTTTGTAAATTTATGGTGAATCATTCCGTATGTTATGTTTTTCATGACCGAGAGGTGCGGAAAAAGAAAGTTTTTTTGAAATACGCATCCTATGTGGCGTTTTTCAGGAGGTATATAGGTGATATCATGCCCTTTTAGCAAGATCTTTCCTTTATCAGGAAAATATATCCCTGCGATTGTGGAAAGAAGGAGTGTTTTTCCTGAACCTGATGGCCCGAACAGGACAAAATATTCACCCGAGGCTATATCGATGTTTATGCCCTTTAAAGAAAAACCATCCCAACTTCTTGATATATCTTTAAGCTTTAACAATCTTCCTCCCTATAGGGTAATATCTCAGCCAGCGCATCACTATGAATATCCAGAGACACATGATTATAAGGAGTATGGCAGCGGGCTTGGTTTCTGAAAGGCCGTATTGTATGAATTGGTCGTAGAGATACACAGGCGCTGTTTTTGGATAATAGGCTACTATCATCAGGGTTCCGACTTCACTTATCGCGCGGGACCACGTGAGTATCATGCCGTTAAATATGCCTCCGAAAGCCAATGGCAGGGATATCTTTAAAAATGTTGACAGGTTTGACGCGCCAAGAGTCCTCGATACCGTTTCCAGGTTATGATCTATAAGCTCAAATGCGCTTATAGCGCTTCTTATCAGGAAAGGGGAGCTTACGAAGACCTGCGCTATTATTATACCTATGTAGCTTCCCGCGATAGATATTCCAAACATCCTATTGAAGAAATCTCCAAGCGGTGTTTTTGGGCCTGCGATTACAAGTATTGCTATACCCGCGACAGTCTGTGGGACAAGTATAGGAAGGTCTATCATGCTCTCAACTATTTTTTTTCCGCGAAATTCCATGCGGGCCATGGCATACGCGAGGGGTACGCCAAAAACAAGCACTATAAAGGTACTGATAGTGGAGGTAAAAAGACTGTTCTTTATTGCCTCAAGGAGTTTAGGGTCTTTTATACTGACCAGTATTGATTGAGGAGTATTTTGTACCATTATATATAGTATGGGTAGACATATAAGAGCCAGAAGAAAAAAACCTATTGAAAAAGATATTACTAAAAATTTAGAATGTCGTTTTATGTATAGGCCGAGTAGTATTGTATAGAGGAGGCTGATAAGAACAAAGAATTGTATCCAATAGGGTGTAGCTATTAATACTGAAAATATAAAGATCAATAGATAACCCAGAAGGATCGGGAGCCTGAAAAGGGCGGCATACAGGATTACGAACAGGCTAAATATAAGAGGAGAGTTTAAAAATGCGAATATGAAGAGAAAAAGGATAAGATATCCTGTGAGGTAAAGCGTGAATTTTAATGGCGGGAAGGCCTTATAATATTTTATGCCGGTAAATAACACAAATAGATTTGCGGACAAGAGCACAATATTCGTGCCCCAATCAAGAAATGAGGAGAATAGAAAGGCGTGTATTAAGATTAGCAGAGCGAATATGAATAGCATATATTAAGACCTGGTCTTTAGCACAGTAATTTCTTTTAATTCTTCAGGTATTTTATCTTTATGTATCACAGGCGCTGGGACAATCTGAGGCTGAAAGTTTTGTTTCATGATTGACCGGCCTTTTTCACTTAAAAGGAGCCTGACAAAATCTATCGCGGCTTTCCTGTTGGCGGCGTCTTTCAAAATCGTAAACGCGAATATAACAGGCTTGCCATATATGGTTTCTGTTGCGCCTTTTTTATTGGTTATGGTAACGCTGACCTTTTTATATAGATATTCACAATCCTCGCTAGAGAGATTTATTTCTTCAGGCAGGCGTATAAATTTCAGATTATGCTGTTCAGCCGTAGACTGGTAGACGAATAGATAGTCAAGGGCCATTGATTCAAGCGTAGGTATAAGCTCTGATACATCAGGCCGTATGTAATCTTCAGGGCATTTTTCCTTAAGAGTATCATAAACGCTTTTATTGCCTATCTTTTCATTGTAATAGAGATCCGCGAGTTGCCACACCATTAAGGCACGGTAGCCAATAGGCGCCAGGTTAGGATTTGCGTAACCATATTTTACATCAGGCCGCGCAAGGATTTTATACCAATTGCCAGAATTTATCTCATTGGTATAGCGGCTTCTCTCGGTAAACGCGATTACTATAGGGTCTCTGTAAAGCATTATACCCCAGTCAGCGTATTTTGGAGCAAGCATCTCATCTATTAATTTATAGTCTGCCACAAATATCAGGTCCGCGTTTCTATTGAGTTCAGTGATCTTTTTCACGGCAAGGACAGAACCGCTGGGCTCAGCGATAATTTCAGTATCAGGGTGTGTCTTTTTGAACTCTTCCATAAGTTCATTCATGGATGTAATGAGGTTTGCCGCGTAAAATATAGTGAGTTTTTTGCTGTTATCCGCAGAGAACAAAAGCGGTTTTAGGGAAAATATGGATAGGACTAAAATTAACAGTGTTATTTTTTTTAAAGATTTCACGGCTCACCTCTTCCAATTAAGATAACACACAAGGTTTTTTGGGTCAATGCTAATTTAAAAATTGATTTTTGTTTGAACGTAGCACCAGTCAGCATCATCATTCGCGCCAGTGTCTTTAGCATAAGACGCGGTAAAAAAATGGGCATAGCCAGTTTCTATTTTTACTTTCCCATTGATGTCATACGCAAGGACAGAAGAGGCCTCAGCGCCAGCGAAGCCGCTTACGTCGCCATTTGCGGCTGTCCTGAACTTTGAACCGCTTGATTTATACCATGAGTCTCTTTTTTCATCCAGCCAGAAGCAGTTTATGGAAGATGTCGTGCGTGTCTTTTTATTAGGATGAAGATTTAATGAAATAGCTATTTCACGCATATTCTGCCATCGGAAAAAATCCATTAACCCATAAGGATCGTGGGTTGTCTGGTAATATGATATAAAGGTATTGGTCTTGCTGTCATTAGGGTTTTTATCACCAGAAGCATTATTATATTCTAGTATTAACTCGGGTGTTAGAATTGTGTTAAATTTACGCCTCAGGTCGGCGTGAATGGCATAAGCATTTTTGATATCGTTTGTGCCATATTGGCCAAATTGGTATGCGAGTTCAAAAGTGTATTCTATGCCGGAAGAGGATAAAGGCCCCCTTATTAAAGTATCAACGGTATGCTGACTTAGTTTTCCCAACAAATTGTCTTCGCCTTTTATGAGATCATCTTTATTGTAAACCGTAAGATATATAAATTCGAAAGCAGGTATAAAAAAATCCTTATTTTTATAACTGACATAGCTGCCATACATGTATTCATGGGGCTTAGCATCATTAAAATTATTGTCATCATACGATACAATGTTACCTCCGAATAAATCAATTGTGAAATTTTCTATTGCCAATGATGTCTTGACCGCGTCAAAGGATTTTAACTTATTTGCCCATGCAGGAGCAGCCAAGATTCTTTTATCGCCGTAACTTAGTTTCTGGCGGCCTATTTTTATTCCAATAGAGTTATTGTTATATTCCATGTATCCCTGATAAAGATCTAAATCGTCATATTGAGATGTCTTCTTTATCCCGTTGGATATTTCTCTTATATCGTTAGTTTCAATAAAAAAGGTGAAGTTTTTCTTATAGACCAGTTTACCGTTGAGAATAAGCCTTTGAAAGACAAGGCTTCCTTTGTCGTCAATCTCGTTATTGAAATCAAAGTCATTACGAGCCTCACCGCGCAATCTTTCTTCGCCGCCTACATTAAAGGTTATATTGCTTTGTTCTGCAAATGACAAGCATGGGTTGGGTAAGAAAGTTATAGCAACAAGGAACATAAATTTTATATACCTATACATTTCATTTTTGCCCCCTTAAAATTTTACCTTATAACCGGTATATATTTTCCTACCAAGGTCTCTGTATCCGGGAATGGTCTGGTATTTTACATCTCCTATATTTCTTGCCCCGGCATAGATTGTATACATCCTGTTGTTTGATTCGAATTCATAACTGCAGTTTAAGTCTGCCTGCCAGTAATCGCCTAACCTCACATATGTTCTGTTCGTTACCAGTGAGTTGTCTTCGTAATCGCATACACGCTTAACAGTAGTGTTGAATGCCCAGCCTTTGCGATTGTAAAAAAGGCCTGTGGAAACTACATAGGGAGGAATGTTTGGTTCTTGTCTATCGTTTGTATTGTCTCTGGAATATATCTGCGAATAGTTGAGATAATAATCAAGACCCTCTGCCAAGGTGCTTTTTAGCTCAGTCTCAATCCCATATCTCTTTATAAAAGTAGGCTCATAATGACCTGTAGGAGTGGTTGTGTATTTAGGCATGCCTGAAATGTTTTTCTGAAAGCCTGTTATAGTAAGGTTTATTTTTTCAGACAATTTACCTATATAGCCTATATCATAACGTGTTTCTTCCTGATTGTCCAGGAGATTGCCGTTTGCGTCTGCATACAAGGAGGGCGATTGATTAGAGGTTGAATATCTTGTCGTGAAGCCGTGCTTTTTAAAAGGCCATACAGTGCAGCCTATGGCTTTGTTAAGAGCGGGGGATAGCCATTTATCATAATATTTAGGTAGGTTGGTGCCGGCCGTGGCATTTTCATCGGCATGTATGCCCTGTACGACTTGTTTTTGGTCCCATCTTATTCCGCCGTCTATTATCAATTTGTCATGTAATAATCTTATTTCGTCATGGGCATACATCCCGTAATCCCGCTCTTCCCTGGGATTATATTCATAAAAAAGCTTTCCTGTCGGGCAGTACCAGTTATTGAATTGCGCGCCAATCCTGAAAGTATTTAGTTTTGGCATTAAGAAAGTCTGGCGCAAGCTTATACCACTGGAAATGTCTCTATTTTGTATATCATCGGCCTTTACGTAATTCCTTACGAGTGTTGTCTGCTGGTAGCTGTGATACATATTAAGGTTTGTGGATGACTGATCGCTCCAGGCGTGGAGGATATCTAAACTCGCCATAGCGTTCATTGACGGGTCATATTCCCATATATCATTTTTTCTAGTACTGAAAGGCATGGCTTTTTGGAAACCTATAAATCCTTCGTCATAATGGAGTAAGAGGTTTATTTTGGAAGCGTAATTACCATAGTTTTTATTCAGGATGGTAGTGATTCCCGTGAATTCTTTATTCGTGTTTTCATCTTTGGGGCCATCCGAAGAGTTATGTTCTATATTAAAAAGACAGTCCACGCCTTTGTATTTTCCGGCAGTGGTTATGCCCTGGTCCCAACTGTTAAAGGAGCCGTATTCGAGCTTTACCTCAGTGCCATGCTCTCGTTCCGGTCTTTTTAATTTAATATTTACCACTCCTCCATAACCTGGCGTACCAGCTGAACTGGATGTATTAGGCGAGCCATATGCCAGGTAGCTGGAATCCCTTATGACATCTATCTCCTCGATCATGGAAGAGGGGAGGGCGCTTAATATCCTGTAATCTTGCCCGGGAGGAGAACCGTTTATAAGGACGTTTATATTTCTTTCGCCTCTAAGGCGTATTCTTACAGGATATTTTCTGCCCTGCGTTTCCAAGGTTACACCAGGTACATTTTCAAGCGCTTCCACAACTGTTTTCTTATGAGATGCTTCGATTTCGCCTGATGTCACGATAGACGTGGTGCTTTCTTCGCTTGCTGGCACGGCAAGAGGATAATATACAGGATCTATATAATAACCCCTGTCGGTTATTATTATTTTTTCGAGAAATACTTCTTTTTGTTTATTTTCTTCAGCAATAGAAGGATGTACCAGTGACATGAACGTAGCAGTTATTATAAACAATGCTATAGTTACGCGCCTCATATTTATAGCCTTTCGGTTGTTTATTGCAACTAAGTTGCATATGCATAGAAAAAAAATTATTTATGCATCCCGGTTATTGTTTTGCAAATATATCCTTTTAAGCAGTAAGGTTTTTCGTTAAATACTTTCTTTGGTTTTGAACCTATAATAAAAATACAAACCAGCCATATCAGGATAAAGGCAAAAGTCAGCGAAAAATTTGTATTTATAGAGGTCCTGTAGATTAGCATTTTTTCTCCTTTCTGCAGTTAGGGCATATGCCTTCTATGGTTAGTTCTAAAGGGCCGCCGAATTTATTTCCTAATTTAGCTTCCAGTGATGACCTCATGGAATTCAGATCTAATTCTATTATAGTATTGCATGTTCTGCATACAAAGTGAGGAGGGAGGCTTTGGTTTCCTTTGGCAGCAGGGTCTATCAGGCTGTATCTTGATGCACCTTCGCTAGTCAACATTCTTCTTATTATTTGTTTCTTTTCAAAAAGGTCCAATATGCGATAAATCGTTACTTTGTTAATGCTGTGGAATTTCTTGATTTCCTTAAGAATTTCAGGAGGCGTAAGGCCTTTTTGGGCCAAGGTGAGGACTTTTATTACAAATCTGCGAAGGTTTGTAATCCTTAGGCCTTTACTTTTTATTAAATTTTTACATTTACACTTATCGCACATTATGTATAAACCATATCATATAAGCAACTAAGTTGCAAGAAGAATTTCAAGACCAGGTCTTGAGCATAGTTATTTTTTTGAAAGAAATTGAAGGGGGTTTGTGTCTAATATAGTGAGGACAAGACCAGGTCTTGAGAGGAGGTATATATGCCATACAGAGAAGTAGATTTTGTCGAAGGAGAGTATTACCATATTTATCTGAGAGGAAATGAGAAACGAGATATATTTTGTTCCAAAGGAGATTATATTAAGTTCTGCAAACGACTTTTTGATTATGCTACGCTTCACTCTGTTTCTATAATTTGTTATTGCTTACTATTGAATCACTTTCACTTGTTGCTCAGGCAGGATGGAAATGACTCTATTTCTAGATTTATACATAAACTTGCCCTGAGCTATGCAATGTTTTTCAACAAGAAATATAAAAGAGTTGGGCATCTCTTTCAGGGACCATTTAAAGCGAAGTTGATAGCAAAGGACGGGTATCTTTTGAGATTATCAGCCTATATTCACGCTAATCCTGTAAAACATAATTTATGTGAGCCTGAAAAACTTGAAGATTATAGATGGTCTTCCTACAGGAGTTATCTTGACTATAGAAATAATTCGTCTGTAGATAAAAATATGATATTAAGTATGATAGGGGGGATAGATAAATACCGTGATTATGTCAAAAATTACTGTGCTCAAGACCTCTGGTCTTGAAACGGTGAGTTGGAATGGGTTTTCCTGGGCGAAAACTTTGAAAGGATTTAATTTTTATGTTTATCTTTGATTTTTTCGACAAGTCTTTAAGGGCAGAGGTTGCAATATTGTTTAAAGATTCGGGGTCAATGTGCACTCTGGCATTTACAAGCAATTGCCCTTTTTTTGCCTTGCCTGCGTCTTTTCGGAAAAACTTAACCGTTTGATTGGTGCCCGTAAGGTTGATACTTGAGCTTCCGTGAGGAGCAGAGAAAACTAATTTTAAATGCGCTACTTCCGCATGGATAGCGCTTAAGCCCTTACGTATATTCTCGGTCAGGTTAGCTAAGAATTTGTTTACGTCAAATTTTTCTGGCGAGGAAAAGTCTGCTACAAGGTTAAGCCATGCCAACTCTGCTTCTCCTTCAGCATAAACTTCATAGTCCACCTCAGCTATATTACGGCCGGAAGAACCCTTGTCCTCCAAGGCCCGTAGCCAGTTATCAAACCCTTCTCCGGTCAAGGCCGACATGCCTATGATCTTAGCCTGGGGAAATTTCTTCCTTAAGATTTTTAGCAACTTCCCGCTTTCCCGGTGATTTAAGGTATCTATCTTGTTTAGGGCGATGATGTCAGCCTCTTCCAGCTGTTTTTTAAAGATATAGATAACCTTGTCTGAAAAACCACCGGTGCCGCTTGAGACAATAATCTCTTTAATCCTTACAGGGTCTACTAAGACTGTATAAGGGGCAAGAGAATAATCATCTTTGGCATAAGCTTTAAGTGGTTGGACTACTGTAGCCGCAAGATCTGTGCAGCTGCCTACTGGCTCAGCTAAAATCACATCTGGTTGAATTTGATTCAATAGCCTTTTCCCTGCATTAGTAAGATCATTGTATTTACAGCAGAAACATCCTCCAGTAACTTCCTCTACGTTAAAACCTTCAATCTTCACCAAATGTGTATCTACAAGATTATCAGCCTGGTCATTAGTAATCAGGCCTACGCGTAGTTTCTGGTCTGTAAAATGCTTAGCCAGCCGGCTCATGCTTGTAGTCTTGCCTGCGCCAAGGAATCCCCCTATCAATATTAACCTGACAGCTCTTTTAGCCATTAATCTTCCCCCCTGTTTTAGAAATCATCAAAGGCTGTATTAGTTTTGTAAAAAGTAATGCTGATACGACCCCGCCTATGATAGGGCCGAGTATATATACCGTAAAAAATCCGCCTTTGGGCCCTGGGATTGCAATATATTTCCAGCCAGCGAAATAGGAGAATAGACGCGGCCCAAAATCTCTAGCTGGATTTATGCCTGCTTGAGTCAAAGGGGCTAATATGCTTATAATAGCCGTTACAGTTACGCCGATTAATATAGGGGCGAATTCATTATTTGGTTTTCCCACATTGCAGCCTTCAGTCAGAAGAAAAATCATAGAGACCAGTAAAAAGGTACCGAACGCTTCTGCAAAGAACGCGTTCAATAGCGAAACAGAACAGATAGAAGACGAAGAGGGGTTTGGAAAATATTCTCCGAAAATCATGGCAGTGGATATAGAATTAGCATGGCCCCGGATAATATTATGAGTTGATTCGAAGTTATTGATAGAGCCAGAAAATAGCAGATATATAAAAACACCTGCTAAAAAAGCCCCGCTGAATTGAGCTAAAAGATAGACAGGTAGTTTTTTGATGCTCATACGGCGGGCAGCAACCATGGCTATACTGACAGCGGGATTGATATGCGCGCAAGAAAGATGCCGCGTGGCGTAAATAGCCAGAGTTACAGCCATTCCCCAAACAGCGGCAATCTGGAAGAGGCCCATATGAGCTTTAAATAATACAGAAACAGCTACAGAACTGCAGCCAAAAAAGACAAGCAGGAATGTCCCAAAAAATTCCCCAAAGAAATTACATAGATTTTCTTTTTTCATTTTTGCGGTAAGATACATGTTCCATTTTTTCCTATTTCACATATGGGACAGGAGAAGGGAGCTTTTTTAAGTAAGATGTTCTGGGCTTTTTCTTCGCATAGAAAGTTAACAAAGTCTGACGAGGCCTTTTGTTTTACAATGTTAGTACGCAGAGGCGTAGCTATTATAGGAAAAGGTTCGCATATATCGGGCGGTAGATGTTGGATTACTTTTAAACCTCTGCGTATTACAGGTTCTCCCTTGAAAAGATCTTCTTCATATATGCATTGTTCATATGCAACAGCGGCTTCAACCTCATTAAATATAACTGATTTTAAAGGGGATGTTTTTGATTTTTTGTCCACTTTTTCCAATAGCCCTATTTTCTCCAGAGCTTTTCGTGACTTTAAGCCTGCGGTTAGTTTTGGCTGGCCAATGCCTACAGTTTTTATTTCTTCTTTTATAAGATCTGAGAGAGAATTTATTTCAACAGGAGAAGGATAGGGAGCGATTAATACCAGAGTTTGTTTTAGCAGCTCTTTTTCCTTGCCAGACAAGGTTAGCTTTAATTCACGTAGAATCTCAATTTCATTTGGCCCCATCGCGATGTAGATATCGGGTTTTTCGCTTTTTTCTATCTTTTTTATTAAGGCCCCAGGAGTTCCTAAGACGAGAGTGACTTTAGTATAAGGCGATTTTTGCTCATATAGTTCAATTATTCTTCTAAGCCTTGTTTCAAATGACCATGGCGCAAAGACGTGTAGTTTTATAGGGAGAAGGGATTGACGCAAAACCAAGGCGGCAAGTAAGATCACAGCAGATATAAACACATAATTTTTTATTTTATTATCAAGCAATGTTTTTTTTGCATTTTTATTCGGTTTTTTCTTCTGCCCAGCGTCTATATCTTTCTCACGATCTAAACGGTTAATTTATTAAAATCAAAACTACAGCAGCGAAGCACAAGCTTATTTTTATTTTTTGCGAGATTTTTTGAGACTGAATCTGCGAGTGAATATATTCTTTTCTGTCCGCTCTTTTTCTGAAAAATCAACCCTGCCTGTTCCAGTATCCGCAGATGTTTTGAAACATTATATTGCTCGAGAGAGAGCTCTTCGGATATCGCGTTTACAAAAGAAGGACCTCTCATAAGAATATTAGCAATCTTAAGCCGGTTATCGTCCGCCAGCGCCCTAATTTTCTTAAGGCAGTCATTTTTAAGCTCCATAAAAGCCCCCTTTTCTATAATATTAGCATATTTGCACAAATAAGCATATATGTCAAGCAATTTTTCTTACTGCTTTAAAAAGCTTGAATTTCGATGCATATTATGATAAGCTCTTTTTCGTATAACAGAAAAGAGAGAAGAGAGGAGGGGTATTATGGGTTCATGTTGTCCTTTTTTAGCAGGAGGAGTAGGAGGAGGAAACCCACCGTACTTACTTTGGGCATTTATTATTTTTTCAGTTTATGCGTTGGTAAATATTATCAGATTGCTGAAGGCTATAGTCAAATTGCTTGAGAAGAAATAAAATAGAATTTTTAAAATTAGGAGGGGATTAAATGAAAATAGTTATATTAGTCTGCGCGGCATTGTTTATTTCTATACCTTTAGTCAGCGCTCAGCAGGATACAGCGGATTCTGATTCGACTCCTGGATTGGCGCCTCTTGATATGCCTACACAAGGGGCTTGGGCGGCAGCTGGCATGGGACAGGAAATGGTACCTATTGTTAATGACACCGTCATGCTTTTAAAAGACTTGTTGGTAGTTTTGAAAGGATCTCAGTTGGCCAAGGATAACGATGCTTTAATTCAGAGAGCAGAAGATCTCCTGAGGAGGGCTGAATCAGCGGTAAACGCATATCAGGGGGGAATGAGTTCGTTTTCCCCTGCGGCGCAATAATTCTTAATGAAGGCGTAACGCATTACAAGAGAGGGGGTAAGCAGTGAAAAAATTAGTAGTTTTATTGGCACTCGTGGTATTCGCGGTAGGATTGGTGGTTGTTTCTCAAGACACGGCTTTTTCTGCCTGGGGCAAAAGTAAAGATGAAGAGGTAAAGGCTGTAGAGACGAAGGCCGCGGTAACAAAGACAACACAGGACCCTGAATTAAAGTTAATATGTAAATTCAAAAATGCCGAGGAAATGGCTCAGTTTGAACAGTTCTATGTTGCCAAGCAGGCCACGTTTGGCAGGATGGGTGTGTTGCAGGCCTATTTTTCCATGGAACAGAACAACCTGACTGAAATAGACAGGCAGATGGAAGAGAAGTTCGGCTTTAAGATGGACCCCAGTAAGATTTACGACCTTAACAGGGATGCCATGGAAATCAAGGAAGCAGGTCCTGTTCCAACAGCGGCAGAACCTGTTAATTAATGATAAGTTTTAGATAAAACATAAGTCTCAGCAAGTCATATTATCCTGACTGCGGGGCTATGGAATAGTTGGATAAGACATGATAGTATCTGGGTATGTTAGGAGATACTCAGAAGCTGGTTGAGTGTTGTATTAAGCGCAATAGAAAGGCCTGGGAACAGTTCATAAAACGGTTCTCAGGCCTTTTGTATTATTCGGCTGCTGAAAGGCTCAAAAGAAACGGGATATTGTTTGGCCAGCAGGATCTTCAGGATATCGTGCAGGGGGTTTTGCTTGAACTGTGGGAGCGCAGGAGACTTGAAGAGGTAAGAGAAAGAGGCAGGATAAAGGCATGGCTCAGCATTGTAGCGCAGACAAGGGCTTTAAATTACATGGTGAGGAAAAAAGAAAGGCTTCTTTCGGAAGAGGATTTTTTTAGGCTGGACAATTTGAAGGCTGATGAGCCAAAGGATCAAGGTGAGGATCTGTTTCAAGCGCTGGAATCATTGATTAGGGAGTTGGCTCCGCGCGAAAAGCTTATATTAAAGATGAACATATTGCATAAAAAGACACATAGAGAAATAGCAGGATTTATGCGACTGCCCGTCAATACCGTTTCTACAATTATCGCAAGAGAGAAAAAGTCCCTTGGAGAAAAGTTAAAAAAATTGAAAGAAAATAGGGGTGGAGAGTGTCTAATTAACAGGGGTGATTTTTATGAATTGTTTAAATGAAAAAGAGCTTTCTTCTTATTTAGATGAGAATCTTTCAGAGCAGGAGCGTAACAGGATAGAAAGGCACTTGTCAGATTGTAAAAAATGCCTGGATATGCTTATAGTGGCTTATGATGCTGGCAAGACTACAAAGAGGAGATGGGATTTTAGAAAGAAAAAGGATAATCCCGCCTTAAAATGGCTCCTGGCGTCATTTTTTTTGTTCGCGTTATCTTTTATCTTCAAAAGGTTTTTCTTACAGTTTCTGATAGCTGGGGGCATCCTGGGCTTTAAATGGGTAATGGAGGGGGAAGGCGCCAGGAGGGCCATAATGATATTTAAAGGGATTGAAAAAAAAGAAAAAAAATTTGAAAGAAAATCACACCGTCCTGTGTCTAATATAACAGGAGGTGATAATTATGACGAAGAACAGTAATGGCTTGGAAGTGGTGCGGATGCACCGTATCGACGGAGATTCAAAGCTCAAGGCCTTTGCGGACGTGTCTTTTGCAGGTGTCTTCATGGTAAAAGGCCTTAGGGTAGTAGAAGGTAAGAGCGGACTGTTTGTTTCAATGCCCAGCGAAAAAGGCAAGGATGGCAAATGGTACGATACAGCCCACCCTCTAACAAAAGAGTTCAGAGGGCTGTTGAACGAAGCCGTGCTTGAACACTATGGGCACGAATAAGTCAGAGCAGGCAGGGCACGTCTAAACGTGCCCTGCTTAACTTGACAATTCTTACATGCCACATTTTGTCAAGCAAAATCTGCCCTTCGGGCAGAGACTTTATGAGGCAGATTTTGCGCGGATCCTGAGCAAGGCCGAAGGCCGCGTCGAAGGGTCAAATTGAGCATAAATAGGTTTATATAATTTCCTATACTATCAAGTTAAGCTCGTTAGTAGGGGACCCTTAAGGGTCCCCTACTAATGTGTGTCTACAAAAAGGAATTTCCTGCTATATCAAGTTAAGCTCGTGCTTAAGGTTTAACCTTGCAAGTAAGTTCAATTACAATTACAATAATCCAACTTGACAATCTGGTTTTTTGGATATATACTTTTGCAAAAGGAGCTTAAGTATGTCCAGGACTTTTAAGATAGTATTGGTGTTACTTGTGGTTGCTAGCGTTACTTCAGCCATATTAGCTGTCTTTGCCTTTATGGGCAAAGAAAGAGAGTACATGAAAAGGCTTTTAGTGGAAGATAAGCTATCAGCTACGCTTAAGGACAAAAATAGAATAGAAAAAGAGATAGAATCAAGCAAGAAGGCTGTACAGTCAGCGCAGGAAAAGGCATCCGAACTCCAGTCAAATATAGAAAAGATTACAGCGCAGATAGAAGAGGAAAAGAAAAAGAGCAAGACTGTAATACTGGATCTTAGTGACAAGAAGCAGGAGTTGGAGAAGCTAAAGGAGGAGCTTGGTAAAGAGAGGAAAGAAAAGCTCATCATATCTAAAAAACTGGAAGACCTTCAGCTTGATTATGAAAAAACAAAAAAAGAGGTTACAAAGGTCAAAAATGAAAAACTAATGCTCGAAAATAAAATATCTGAATTGCAGGAAAAATCTGTAAACCTCGATAAGATAGTCATCAATCCTCAGGGCAGTCTTCCGCAAGAACCCGTGAGGCCAGCAAAAGAATTATTGAGAGGAAGGGTGCTTGTAGTAAATAAAGATTATAATTTTGTCGTTATTGATCTGGGCCAGAATGATGAGGTTGCAAAAGGCATGGTGTTTGAGATAAGGGAAAGCACCGAATTTTTGGGCAAGGCAGAGATAGATAAAGTTTACGAAACTATGTCATCTGCCACCATGCTTCCCGGCACAAATATAAATTCCATAAAGAAAGGCAATCTAGTTATTGAAAGTCGTTAAGATAATCGCCCCACCTGATAAATCCATTTCGCAGCGGGCTATTATGCTCGCATCTATTTCAGAAGGAAGAACTCACATAAAAAATTTGCTATTAGGCGATGATTGTCTGCGCGCGATAGAGGCGTTCCGCGATATGGGTGTGCGAATAGATATAGCCGCAGCATCTTACCTGTCCCGAGCGCAGTCGAGGGATGCTGCTGGACTAGCGCCGCAAGGCGGTGCGGCTACTGTTGCTTCATCAGCAGCGCAAGGCGCTGCAGCCACAGATGTTGTCGTGCATGGGGTCGGTATGCATGGCTTAAAGAAGCCGAAAGGCCATTTATATATAGGTAATTCCGGTACTACTATGCGGATTCTGCCAGGCATACTTGCGGGCCAGGATTTTGAGGCGGTGCTTAAAGGTGACGCGTCTCTTTCAAAAAGGCCGATGAAGAGGATTGTGGAACCGTTGCGAAAAATGGGAGCGGAAGTTAAAGGCTCAAGGTCAAAGGCTCAAGGCAAAGATATATACCCGCCGTTAAAAATTCATGGAGCGAAGCTCAGGGGTATTGAATACAAGTCAAAGATTGCAAGCGCGCAGGTGAAATCATGTATATTGCTGGCAGGACTTTATGCGGACGGCACTACCAGCGTGACAGAACCTGTGAAATCCAGGGACCATAGCGAGCGTATGCTTTCTATGTTTGGGTGCAGGGTGTCCCTCGACTACGCTCGGGACAGGCAGGGTGCCCCTCGACTACGCTCGGGACAGGCAGGGTGCAGGGTAAGCTTGAAAGGGCCGGCGAAATTGAAATCTCCTGGCGTGATCAGAGTTCCAGGCGACATTTCCAGCGCGGCTTTCTTTATGGTGGCTGGATGCATTCTGCCTGGCATGAAGATTATTTTGGAACAAGTCGGGCTTAACCCAACGAGAACAGGCGTTATTGATATTCTGAAAAAGATGAATGCAAATATCAGCCTAGAGCCTAAGGCCTCGAGCCTAGAGCCCTATGGCGACATAATTGCCAGGTCCAGTAAGCTTAAAGGCGTGGCTATTTCAGCAAAGGAAGCCATGAAGGCAATAGACGAGATACCTATAATAATGGTCGCCGCGTGTTTCGCAAAAGGCAGGACAGTTATTAATGGTATAAGAGAACTGCGCGTAAAGGAAACAGATAGAATCAAGTCGATGGTTACGAACCTGCGGAAAATGGGGGCAGATGTAAATGTAGCCGCAAAGCTTGCTTTGCAAAAAGGCAGAGCAAGCTCTATACCTACAGAATCGATTGTTATCAAGGGAGGTAAGCCTCTCCACAGTGCGGTGGTTTCTAGTTTCGGCGATCACCGCACTGCAATGAGCATGCTGATCGCCGGACTTGCTGTTAAAGACATAAAGGTAAAAGACCTGGACTGTATAAACAAGTCTTTCCCTGGTTTTGAAAAAGTACTGCGTAAATTAAATTGACAAAAGCATAACGTTTTGATAGAATTAAAATTAAGTAAAAGCGAGACAAAAAATCCGGGGTGAAAAATGGTTCGATTTTTTAAACTGTTAAAGAGGGGTATTGATTATATCCTAGGCCTATTTTCAAACGATATGGGAATTGACCTGGGTACTGCCACCACGCTTGTTTACGTAAAGGGGCAGGGTATAGTTCTTTGTGAGCCGTCAGTGGTGGCTATTCAGAAAGGTACGCACAATGTCCTGGCTGTAGGCGAGGAGGCAAAACGCATGCTGGGCAGGACGCCCGGTAATATAGTCGCAATAAGGCCGATGAAGGATGGTGTAATCGCTGATTTTGAGATAACAGAAGATATGCTTAGGTATTTTATAAAGAAGGTCCATAACCGCCGTGTATTTGTAAGGCCGCGTATGGTCATAGCTATTCCGTCAGGCATAACAGAGGTTGAGAAAAGAGCGGTAAAGGATTCAGCGGAGCATGCTGGAGCTCGCGAGGTATATTTAGTAGAAGAGCCAATCTCAGCCGCCATAGGCGTAGGCTTGCCCATACAGGAGCCAAGCGGCAATATGATTATTGATATCGGAGGCGGTACCACAGAGATCGCGGTTATTTCTCTGGCAGGGATAGTCTTTTCTCGCTCAATACGCATTGGCGGAGATGAACTGGACGAGGCCATAATAGAGCATCTTAAAAAGACATATAATCTTATGATTGGCGAACGCACAGCAGAAGATATAAAGATAAAGATAGGTTCGGCCTATCCGCTTGAGGAAGAATTGACAATGGAGGTGCGCGGCCGGGATTTAGTAGCAGGACTACCCAAGACCATAACTATCTCTTCTGAAGAGATAAGAGAAGCGATTGCCGGCCCTATTTCATCTATACTTGAGGCTACAAGAATGACTCTTGAGAGAACGCCCCCTGAGTTGTCAGCTGACTTAATAGAGAGAGGCATTATACTGGCTGGCGGCGGGGCTCTTTTAAGAGGGGTGGACAAGTTGATAAGCGAAGAGACAGGTTTGCCAGTTCATGTGGCAGAGGACCCGATGACAGCTGTGGCCCTGGGGACAGGCAAGGTCTTAAGCGAAATAAAATATCTTAAAAAAGTCACAGTGCGTTCAAAGATGGATTTTTAAATGAAGGCCCTGTGGGCCCCAAAACAATGACCGGTGTTGACAGACATTAGCGTGTGGCAAAATCAAACAAAAATTTTCCCCTTGCAGCGGTTTTCATCAGCATACTAAGTATTGTCATTCTCTCCCAGATTTTTTCAAAAGATACCCGTGTTAAAATTTTAAACGTATTTAGAACCCCTTTAAAACTAATCTCAGTCTCTTCCTGTATTCTCCGCGATGTTTCAAATTTCAAAGAAATATTAAACGAAAATAAGATCCTCAAAGAAAATATCAATAATCTGGAAAATAAAATCCTGCAGTTTCAGGAAGCGAGTATCGAAAATAAAAGATTAAGAGAGCTTTTGGGTTTCAGAGGGCCGGAAAAGCGCAGATTCGCGCCGGCAATGGTAATTGCCCGCGATCCTATAGGCATGGGGAATACGATTATTATAGACAAAGGTAAACAAAACAATATTCATAAAGATATGGTAGTAATAAGCGGGGGCGGGCTTGTGGGCAGGGTGCGCGAATGTGGCTGGAGCATTGCGCGAGTATTGCTTATTACAGATGAAGATTCTGTTGTCGGAAGCATGATACAAGAGACGAGGGATGAAGGCGCTATTGTAGGAGACGGCTATTCAGGGCTTTTGATGAAATATTTAGAGCTTTCCAGCGAGGTCAAAGAAGGAGACAAGGTCGTTACTTCCGGATTTAGCGGTGTATTCGAAAAGGGCATATTAATAGGAGAGATCACATCTATAACAAAAGACGCAAGCGGCCTTTATCTGAATGCTATTGTAAAACCGGAAGTTTATATGATGCGGATAGAAGACGTTCTTGTAATCCGCAAATAAACCATTGATCTGAGGCCGAAAATGATTTTTTTATTAGCAGTTATTTTTGCGCTTTTACAAATTACGGTGGCAAGGGATATAAACCTTTTGATTGTACTGGTTGTCTTTGCCGGGCTAAGGAAAGGAGCGCTCTGGGGGCTATTAATAGGCGGTGCAATAGGCATATTAGCGAGCATATTCTCATCACGGTTATTTTTAACCAATGTAGTTTTATACGCGATGATAGGGTTTATTACAGGCATTGCGAGGTCCCGGATGTTTTATAAGGAAAATGCCTTTTCCGAGATTATGTTTTGTTTTTTCGGAAGTATGTTATTTTATAGCGTTTATTTTATTTTAACAGGCGTTCCGCAGCCTTTTATTCTTTACACCGCGTTTTTTTCAGCAGTGTTTTCGCCTCTAATATTCAGGATTGCCGAACGATGATTATGAGACTTAAGATATTACATGCCCTTTTTGTGATTTTTTTTATCTTTCTTGCCGCATGCCTTTTTTATCTTCAAATTATAAAGGGCCAGCTTTATGAGGAATTAAGTTACAGGAATAGCATCCGGCTTCTAAATGTCCCTGCTCCAAGGGGAATTATCTATGACAGGAACGGCATTGCCATAGCGGACAATGTTATTTCATTCGGAGTTTTTATTGTGCCGCAGGAGGCCAGGGATTTAGACGCGGAAATAAGAAAACTGGCAGGGATCCTGGATATTCCAGAGAGCCTGCTCAGAAGGAATTACAAACGCGATTACCAGGCCCCTTTTGCGCCGTGTGAGCTGGTGAGAGATATACCAAAGAAGCAAGCCATTATTGTCGAAGAGCTGAAACTTGACATGCCCGGGGTGCTGGTAAAGGAGTTTCCTGTAAGGAGATATCCGTATGGCGAGGCGTTTGCGCATCTTGTCGGGTACGTGGGAGAAATAAGCAAGAAAGAACTGGAATTATTAAAAAGTTATGGATACAACCTGAAGGACTTTATTGGCAAGGACGGCATAGAGAGGGTCATGGATTCGTGTCTGAGGGGGCGTAATGGGGGGATGCAGATACAGGTAGATAACAGGGGCAGACAGGTAAAGGTTTTAAATTCGAGAGCATCCAGGGCTGGTAAAAATGTGTGTCTGAGCGTGGATGCGGCGCTACAGGATCTATTGTGGAAAATGATGCGGGGCAAGACAGGGGCAGCATGTTTTATGGAGCCTGATAGCGGAGAGATACTAGCCCTGGTAAGCAGTCCTTCTTTTGATCCGAATGAATCTCTAGCCATGGCATTGAACGATAAGAACGCGCCTCTTTTGAACAGGGCTATTATGGGACAGTATCCACCCGGATCCCTCTTTAAAATTGTAGTAGCCCTTTCAGGATTGGAAACAGGGAAGATACGGCCCGAAACTACTTTTAACTGCCACGGAAAACTAAGGATAGGTGACACTGAATTCAACTGTTGGAATCGTGATGGCCATGGCCTGATGGACTTGCGGCATGCTATAACAGAATCGTGCAACGTGTATTTTTATAATACAGGGCTTCTTTGCGGCGTAGAGACTATTCACCGGTATGCGGCAGAACTTGGCTTTGGCCGAAAGACAGGCATAGACCTATTCGGCGAGAAGCAGGGGTTTCTTCCTTCTCGCGCATGGAAGGCAAAAGAGACACAAGAGGCATGGTACTCTGGAGATACAGCAAACTTGTCTATCGGACAGGGGTATCTGTCAGCTACGCCTTTGCAGGTCTTGCGTATGATAGCATGCGTGGCAAATGGCGGAGAACTTGTAGAGCCGTATGTTTTAAGAAAGATAGACGAGGCAACTGTAGGCAAGGAGAAAAAGGTAAAGCTTGAATTGAACAAGGAGAATATTGAAGCGGTTAAAATGGGTATGAGGGGCGTGGTGGAAGAAGGCACTGGTTTTCGAGCATGGAGCAGTAAGGTCTCTATTTCCGGCAAGACAGGAACCAGTCAGCCGGGAGGAGGACTTGAATCACATGCGTGGTTCGGAGGCTTTGCGCCTTCGGACAAACCAGAGATATGTTTTGTAGTTTTTTTGGAGCACGGCGGTTCAGGCGGAGACATGGCCGCGATAATAGCAAAGAAGGCAGTGGAATACTGGTACAAGAAACGTCAATACGCAGCCGAGGCCCGGCAATAAGAATGAAAGGCAATTTTGGCGATGTTTAAGTTAGAATTAAAAAAATATAAAGACTTTGACTGGATAATGGCAGCTGCCGCAACAGTCATATTTATTTTGGGGCTCTTGTTTTTATTCAGCTCGACCTATTCTTATAAAGTAGATTATGTCATGAAACAGATTATGTGGTTTTTGGCAGGCTGTTTAGTGTTCATGCTAATGATAAATATTAATTACAGAAAGATTGTGGGCGTAGGCAGTATATTTTATTTTTTAATCATGTTTTTTCTATCAGCTGTGCTTATTTTTGGCAGCCGGAGGTTAGGCGCTCAGAGGTGGCTTACTATAGGTTCTTTCAACATACAGCCGTCGGAATTTGCCAAATTGTTTATTACTATTTCACTGGTCCAGTACATGGCAAATCATAAAAACTACAAATCAGCCAGGAGCATATTTATATCTATATCAATGATAGCCCTGCCTTTCATTCTTATTTTAAAAGAACCTGATCTGGGGACCGCGCTTATGCTTGTCCCGATTTTATTCGCGTTGCTATACGTATGGGGGGCGCCGGTGCGCTATCTATTTTCAATGATTATATGCGGTGTTTTATCGTCTCCATTTGCCTGGTTTTTGTTAAAAGATTATCAAAAGGACAGATTACTTGTGTTTGTGAATCCAGGATTGGATCCGCTCGGCGCAGGCTATACCATTATACAATCGAGGATAGCCATAGGTTCAGGAGGGTTATTTGGCAAAGGCTGGCTTTCAGGAACGCAGAACCAGTTAAATTTTCTGGCCGAAAGGCATACTGATTTTATATTTTCTGTCGCGGGGGAGGAATGGGGTCTTTTCGGCTGTGTACTTTTGGTAGGGCTTTATTATTTGTTAATCCGGCGGGCCATTATGATTGCTGACAAGACAGATGATCCATGCGGCAGGCTTCTGGCAACAGGGCTTACTGTTATGATAGGTATTCAAGTGATTGTGAATATCAGCATGACCACGGGGTTTATGCCTGTAGTGGGACTGCCGCTTCCGCTTGTTAGTTACGGAGGTTCGTCATTATTAGTGACAATGGCAGCGCTGGGGCTCTTAGAAAGCATAGCTATACATCGCTAGGGAGGGACTATGATAGATGGGGTGTTAAAACCAGGCAGGTATATTGGTAACGAGTGGAATGCTGTCGGCAAGGAATGGGATAGTGTTTCACTGAGGATAGCTCTGTGCTTTCCAGATATATACGAGATAGGGATGAGTCATCTCGGGATGAGGATAATCTATGGGGTCCTGAATAATGAAAAAGATATTCTATGCGAAAGGGTATTTGCCCCGTGGAAGGATATGGAGCAGAAACTCAGGGCAACAGGCAGTTCATTACAGAGCCTGGAAAGCAAAAAAGCATTTAAGGAATTTGACATAATAGGTTTTTCACTGCAATACGAAATGAGCTATACGGATGTCTTGAATATGCTTGACCTTGGCAGGGTACCGCTTTGGTCAAAGGACAGGGGCGATGACGATCCTATAGTGATAGCGGGAGGGCCGTGCGCATTTAATCCTGAGCCAATGGCGGATTTTATAGATGCCTTTTTTATAGGTGAGGCAGAGGATGCGATATTGGAAATGGCGAGAACGGCTCAAGGCTTCCCTCGGCTTGGTTCGGCTTCGCTCACCACAAGTCGCTCGGGACAGGCAAGGTTCAAGGCTCAAGGCGGAAGAGATAGAATATTGAAAGAAATTTCAAAGATAGAGGGTGTATATGTCCCTGCCTTCAGCCTTTCCGCCTATGGCGAGACCTCGCCAGCTGCTTCTGGCGGGCACCCTTCAGCCTTCAGCGTCAAAAAGCGCATCGTCAAAGACCTCGACAATGCATATTTCCCTACGAGTCCTATAGTGCCTTACATACAGATTGTTCATGACAGGATTGCCATTGAGATAATGCGCGGCTGTCCGCATCAGTGCAAGTTTTGCCAGGCATGCAGGATATTTCATCCCTTGAGGCCGCGTTCCGTTAATAGAATTTTAGAAATAGCAGAAGAGGCCATTAAAAACACGGGATACGAGGAGATGTCTTTATTGTCGCTGTCGACAGGGGATTACCCTTATATAGAAGAGCTTGCCGGCAAATTGGAAGAACGTTTTAAAGGCAAGGGTGTTAAGGTATCTTTGCCGTCATTGCGCGTAAAGAGTTTTGACAGTCATGAAGGCAAGGCTGTTGTAAAAAGGGCCGGGTTGACATTTGCGCCTGAAGCTGGCAGTGAGCGGTTGAGATATCTTCTTGACAAAAAGATTACGAATGAGGAGATTATCCAGAGATCAAGACTTGCGCTTGATTCCGGCTGGAAAAAAGTAAAGCTCTATTTTATGATAGGCCTTCCGGACGAAACCGATGTAGACCTTGACGCGATAATCGATCTCGCTTCGCAGATAAAAAGCGTCAGCATGAGTATATCTAGCTTTATTCCGAAGCCGCATTCCGGCTTCGAGAGAAAAGGAATGGTGGACATGGAAGAGTTTGAGCAAAAAAAAGAATACCTGAGGTCAAGACTCAGGGCTTTGGGTTCAAGGCGGTATATAAAAGTTGATTTTCATGATATCAGGATGAGCAGGGTAGAGGCTATTTTTTCCAGGGGAGATAGAAGATTAAACAGTGTTATTTATCTTGCGTGGCAAAAAGGCGCAAGGCTTCAGTCATGGAAGGATCATTTTGATTACAGTCTATGGGATAAGTGTTTTGAGGAATGCGGAATACAGCCAGGGGATTATTTGAAGAGTATAGATATAAAAGACGCATTGTCATGGAGTTTTATCAAGACGTAGTCTTTTTGCTCTGGTAAGGGCACAATGTAGGTGACCCTTAAGGGTCACCTACATTGTGGATAAGTTGAATTTAAAGCGTCAATCGCGACCTTGAACTTAGGTTGATTGTGTTGTATACTGTGTGTGTATTATAAACAGGAGAAAATAGGGAGGCCTATATGATAAGCATATTTAAAGAAATGTCTTTAGTACCAAAAGGGCTGAAGTACAAAACTATGATAGCCTTTTCATTGATGTCCCTCATCCCCCTGCTTATATGTGTATGGCTTGCCACAAACTATATCTTTCCGAATATAAATGTCTTTTTTGGCTTATCTATGGGCAATATAAGTTTAATATTATTAATATCTTTATTTATTTCAATGCTGGGTTTGTACCTTACGAGACAGATGATAGACCCTATAGTGAAAATGGCAGGCGACGCAAAGATAATGGCTGAAGGGGATGTCTCAAAGACTATCGAGATAAAAGCTGAGGATGAGATTGGGGACCTTGGCGCCTCCTTGAATATTATGACTCAGAAGATAAAAGACAATATAGAACAGCTTAAGTCGTATGGCGAACAGACCAAGCTGATGAACATTGAAATAAACAAAAAGGTGCTTGCCCTCTCAGGGCTTCTGCAGATAGGAAACCTTATTTCATCTTCATCTGATCTGCCAGTTATGCTTAATTTTATAACACAGAAAGTGGCGGATGTGGAAGACAATGCCTTTTCGTTCATAATGTTATTGGACGAAGAGAAAAAGGTATTTAAGGTAGTTTCAAGCTGCAATGTAGGGCAGGAAATTGGTCAGGCCTTAATGATAAATCAAAACGAAATAACGCCGCATCTAACAGTGGTTGATAAAAATAACAATGCTGATAAGATAAATATCGGGGTAAATAAAATTCTCTCATCCGTTGGTATTAAGAATTTTATTATGCTGCCTGTAATAGTCGCGAAGAAATATCATGGAATTCTGGCAGTTGGGAATAATGATGAAGGCTATGTGTTTAAAGAGGATGAAAAAGAGTTGTTGAAAGTTTTTTCGAAACAGGTCTCGATAGCTCTTGAAAACGACATCCTGATCAATAAGGCGAGGGAACTTGCGGTGAAGGATGAACTTACGGGCCTTTATAATCAGAATTATATACACACAAGGCTGGATGAGGAAATAAGCCGGGCAGTTATGTATCAGAGGCCATGCGGGTATCTGCTAATAGACGTAGATGATTTCAAAAACTTTCACGATCATTTCGGTGAGGTAAAGACAGTAATATTTTTGAAGGCGCTGGGCGGACTGCTAAAGGCATCTGTTACAAATGTGGATAAGGTTGGCCGTATCACTTCAGATAAGTTTGCGGTTATCTTGCCTGAAAGGAATAAAAAACAGTCGGCATCTATAGCCGAAGACATAAGAAGAAGAGTGGAAAGCGAACTTAATAGCGCTGTAAAGACACCCGGAAAGCTTACAGTCAGTATAGGCGTGAGCGAAAACCCTATTGACGGCTCCAAGGCCGACGAGCTTATGGCAAAGGCCGAGAAACTCGTAAAACAGGCTAAGTCACTTGGGAAGAATAGGGTGGCGGTGTAGCCGCGCCACCTTGTGGTGCCGCTCGATGCAGCTCCCGTACAAAATTCTGTTTATTCAATAAAGGCCATAGATATTAATTACTGAAAGGAAAATTAAGATGGATTTGAATCAATTATTGAAGGAAATGGTAGAAAAAGGCGCGTCTGATTTACATCTGGGAGTTGGGACAGCGCCGCACCTACGGGTGGACGAGAGGCTTAATGCAGCCGCTAAAGACGTACTTGATGCTGATTCCGCAAAGGATTTAATCTATTCAATGCTAACAAATGAACAAAAGGCGCGTTTTGAAAGAGACAAGGAGCTGGATTTCGCTTTTACGAAAGAGGGACTTGGCAGATTCAGGGTTAATGTGTTCTGGCAGAGGGGGTATGTTGGAGCCGCGATAAGGGCATTGCCTTTTAAGATAATGACATTTGAGGAATGCGGCCTGCCTATTGGGGTCATGGAAAATTTCTGTAAAAAGTCAAAGGGACTTGTCTTGGTGACAGGGGCTACGGGAAGCGGAAAATCCACTACCTTGGCCTCCATGGTAGACTGGATAAATACAAGGTATGACCGTCATATAGTAACGGTCGAAGATCCCATAGAATATGTTCATACCAACAAAAAATCTCTGATAGATCAGAGGGAGGTTGGCAGCGATACACATTCTTTTAATAACGCGCTCAAGCATGTGTTAAGGGAGGACCCGGATGTTATTTTAATAGGAGAGATGCGCGATCTTGAAACAATTGAATCCGCGTTAATAATGGCTGAAACAGGCCATCTTGTTTTTGGCACACTCCATACTTCTGACAGCGCGCAGACAATAAACCGCATCATAGACGTATTTCCTTCAAGGCAGCAGCCGCAGGTCAGAACCCAGCTTTCTTTTGTGCTCTTGGGCGCGCTTTCACAACAGCTGATCCCTGGTGTATCAGGAAAAGGGAGAGTCCTTGCTGTGGAGGTATTAATGGCGAACCACGCGCTGAGGAGCCAGATCAGGGAATCAAAGGTGCATCAACTCTACTCTACTATCCAAACAGGGCAGAAAGAAGGCATGCAGACAATGAACCAGTCTTTATTTGAACTTTACACGAGGGGCGGGATCTCTAAAGAAGACGCGCTTGGCCGCACCACAGAACCGCAGGATATGGAGAGAATGTTCAAGGAGAAAAAATAGAATAGCTATTAGCCTTCAGCAGCTGATAGCTGATGGCTGATAGCTGATGGCTTAATATGGCGAAACGAATTATTTCGAAACAATTAGGAGAGTTGCTTATTGAACGAGGAGTTATTACTCGGCAGCAACTGGACAATGCCCTGGAAACACAGAAGGCAAAGGGGGGATTAATTGGCCAGGTGCTGGTTGACTTGGGATACGCGAGCGAAGAGGCAATTGCGCAGGCAATCACAGCGCAATACGGTTTTCCTTATCTACCTCTTGAGAATTATGAAATAGACCCTGAGGTGGTTAAGGTAGTGCCTAAAAACGTGGCTTCTCAGTTTTGTCTTATACCCGTGGATAAAATCGGCAATAACCTTACAATCGCGATGTCAAATCCATTAAACGCCCTTGCTATAGAAGATATAGAATTAATATCCAATCTGTGTGTACAGATATTTGTGAGCACAGCCACGGATATAAATAAAGCGATAGAGAAGTATTATAAATAGCTTTCAGCTATCGGCTTTCAGCTGTCAGCTGCTGAAGGCTGAAGGCTGAAGGCTGAAGGCTGAATATGTATTCCCTCAAAGAGCGGCTAACCGAAATATTAATCAAAGACAATATCATTTCCGAGGCACAGCTGGAAAAGGCGCTTAAGATACACAAAGAGATGGGCGGTTCGCTCAAGAATATTCTTGTCGAACAAGGATTTGTTAATGAAAAGGATTTAATGGCAGCCTTGAGCCAGGGGTTCGGCATCCCCACTATAATGCTGTCCCGTTTCAAGATAGATAGCGAGATCTTAAGGCTCATTCCACGTGACCTTGCGCGAAAATATCAGATCGTGCCTGTTTCCAAAGTAGGAAACGCCCTTACCATTGCCACCGCTGACCCTTTAAATGTATTTGTGATAGATGATCTCAGAGCCATTACCGGCTTTGAAGTAGGCGCCATCATAGCGTCGCAGAGAGAAGTACAGGAAGTTATAGATCAGCATTACGCTGAAGATACGCACGGAGCCCTTGAAGAATTGATGAAGGATATAAAATCAGAAGACCTGCAGATTATCGAAGAAAAAGAGGCTGAGCGGATAGATTCCGCGAGGCTTTACAAGTTAATAGAAGAGGCCCCTGTAGTAAAATTAACGAATATGATACTTGAAAACGGCATCAAGGCCAGGACCAGTGATATACTCATAGAACCTATGGAAAAATCCCTCAGGATACGTTACAGGATTGATGGCGTTTTAAGGGAGGTAGAGACCCTCCCTAAAAATATGCAGGAGACTATTGTTTCAAGGATCAAGGTAATGTCTAAGCTTAATATTGCTGAACGCAGGTTACCGCAGGACGGAAGGTTTAAGCTCAAGTTAAATGATAATGAGGTGGATTTCAGAGTTTCAATTCTTCCTTCGAGTCATGGAGAAAAAGTTGCTCTCAGGGTTCTGGATAAATCAGCAGCCATGCTTGATATTGAAAGACTCGGTTTTGAAAAAGATTCCCTGAAGGTTATTATTAAATGCGTTTCAAGGCCGCACGGTATGATACTCGCGTGCGGTCCAACAGGCAGCGGCAAGACCACTACGTTGTATTCTCTGTTGAAATACGTGCATACCCCCGAGAAAAATCTGATTACAGTAGAGGATCCTGTGGAATATCAGATTCAAGGCGTGAATCAGGTGACTGTTAGGAGTGATGTCGGATTGACGTTTTCCAGTTCCTTGAGGTCTATTTTAAGACAGGATCCGGATGTGATTATGATAGGAGAGATAAGAGACTTTGAAACAGTTGACATAGCCATTAAGTCCGCTCTTACAGGGCACCTTGTCCTGTCAACGCTTCATACCACAACTGCATGCGGTTCAGTTGTCAGGCTCGTGAATATGGGCGTAGAACCGTTTTTGATAAGCGCGTCTTTAGTAGGGATAGTCGCGCAGAGGCTCATTCGTAAATTGTGCGTAAAATGCAGGGAATCTTATGAACTGCCTGATACATTGATCTCTAAATTAGGCCTAGGCCCCGGCGGCAAGAAAGATATTTTTTACAGGCCAAAAGGCTGTGAGCAGTGCATGAATACAGGGTACAGCGGCAGGATAGGGATATGCGAGATCCTTGAGATGAGCCCGTCGATAAAAGAGATGATTTTAAAAAAGGCCCGAGAAAGTGAAATAAAAAAACAGGCAAGAAAAGAAGGCATGGGAACTCTGAGAGAAGATGGGCTGAAAAAGGTAAGGCAAGGCTTTACGAGCATAGAGGAGATACTGAGAGTTACAATAGCAGACGAATAGTTTCTTGCAGGAAGCTTAGAATGCGGCCGAGGTTCGGTCTCGGCAATAACTATGGTGAAATCTTCAGTAGATAGATTGAGCGACGCTTTGGTTAAGCAGGGGTTTATCAGCGAAAAAGACCTTAAACGCGCAAAAGAGACGCTGATCAAGGAAGGCGGTAGTCTTGGAAGGATACTGGTTATAGAAGGCATGATAACAGAAGATGGCCTACTTTCGGCCATGAGCAGCGCATTCAACATCCCCGCGGTGAATCTTGCCAGATATAAGATTGAAAAAGATATCGTGGGCTTAATACCCGAGAAGATGTCACGACAGTATTCTGTTATAGCTATATGCAGGCTTGCTAATACGATTGTAGTAGCAATGGCAGATCCGCTGAATATATTTGCCATCGATGATTTAAAGACGGTTACTAGATTAAATATAGAACCTGTTCTCAGCACAGAGACTGATATACATAAGGCAATAGATAAATTTTATGCCTCTGAAAGCAGGGCCTTGTCAGATATAATCAAAGGCCAATCTGATACGGATCTTGAAGTAATAGGCGTACCAAAGGAAGAATTTGATATTAGCGAAGCTGCGCTGGAGGGACAAACCCAGCCTATTGTAAGGATCGTGAGTTTAATTCTTGTAGAGGCCCTTAGAAGACGAGCGTCTGATATACATATTGAACCTGAAGAGTCAGATGTTCGGGTGAGATACAGGATTGATGGTAACTTGCAGGAAACGCTTAAGATTCCCAAAAAAAACCAGAATGCTGTACTGGCTAGATTAAAGATAATGTCCGGGATGGATATAACAGAGTCGCGAATACCACAGGATGGGAGATTCAAGATACGGCTCAAGGATAAAGAAGTTGATTTTAGAGTGTCGGCGCTGCCTACTACGTTTGGCGGCAAGATGGTTTTGCGCGCGCTTGACAAGTCAAATTTATCCATAGGCCTTGATAAATTAGGTTTTTCTAAATATGCGATTCAGAGATTCAAAGAGGCTATTGCGCGTCCGTTTGGCATGATCCTGGTAACAGGCCCTACAGGCAGCGGCAAATCCACAACGCTCTATTCCGTTATAAATCAATTAAATAACCCGGATAAGAGTATTATAACAATAGAGGACCCTGTTGAATACCAGGTCGAGGGCATTACGCAGATACAGGCCAACGCTGATATAGGCCTGACGTTTGCCAGCGGGCTTCGTTCACTTTTACGTCAGAGCCCTGACATTATAATGATTGGCGAGATACGCGACTCAGAGACAGCTGATATTGCCATAAAGGCGTCATTGACAGGCCAGCTTGTTTTAAGTACACTCCATACCAATGACGCCACAACTGCCATTAGCAGGCTTGTGGATATGGGCGTGGAACCTTTTCTGATAGCCTCTTCTGTGATACTTGTCGCGGCACAGAGATTGTGCAGGGTAATATGCAAGGCTTGTAAAGGTAAAGGCGAAAAATGCCAGAAGTGTTCAGGAACAGGGTATTATGGGAGAAGGGCTGTTCTGGAAGTCCTTAGCGTTGATGATAAAATACGCGAGATGATTATCGAGAGAACATCTCTTGAAGATATCAAGAATTACGCTATATCAAAGGGCATGAAGACACTGAGGGATGATGCCATGGAAAAACATAAAGATGGCGTAACAACAATGGAAGAGGTCTTGAGGGTTACCACAGAGAATTAGGCCTTGTGTTTTGTAAAGGATTATTAGATATGCCTACATATAGATATGCGGCAAAAGAAAACACGGGCAAGACAGTGAGCGGTGTGCTGGAATATTCAGATAAAGCGCTTTTAATAGAAGCCCTGCGTAAAAAAGGGCTTGTAATTATTTCAATCAATGAAATTGCTAAAAAGAAGCCGGCTTGGAGCTCCAAAAGAGTTAAACTTGAGGAGATAGTAATATTTTCCAGACAGCTTGCCACAATGGTTGATAGCGGGATCCCGCTTGTGCAGGCAATGGATATATTGCATGACCAGATAGAAAAACCGGCATTTAAAAATGTAGTGGCTGCCATAAGAGACGACATAGAGACCGGCACTAGTTTTTCAGACGCGCTCTTGAGACATTCGGCCGTTTTTTCCCCGCTTTATATAAATATGGTTAGGGCAGGTGAATCAAGCGGTTCGCTTGACGATATACTTGACAGGCTTGCCAGCTATCTCGAGAAAACAAATAAATTACAGCGTAAGGTCAAATCGAGCCTGGTCTACCCGGCAGTCGTTGTTACTATGGCAGCGCTTATTACGCTGGTGATGCTCCTGAAAGTCATCCCGACATTCAAGGGTATTTTTGATATGTTGGGAGGGTCGCTACCTCTGCCGACGAGGATTCTGATTATGGTAAGCGATACTCTGCGCGGGATGTTCCTGTACGTCGTCGTCGCGTTTACTATAATTATCTCCGCCTTTAAAAGATTTTTAAAGACAGAAAAAGGCAGAATGACTTTTGATAAAGTTACCTTGAAACTGCCTATAATAGGAGAGCTTTTAAGAAAAGTTGCCGTCGGGAAGTTCACCAGGACCCTGGCGACGCTAGTAAAGAGCGGCGTACCAATCCTTGTCTCTCTCGAGATAGTTGGTAAGACCTCCGGCAACACTGTTATAGAAAAGGCGCTTAATGAGGTGCGGAATAGCATTAAGGAAGGGGAGAACATCGCGGACCCCCTGGCTAAATGCGGTGTCTTTCCGCCAATGGTTGTAAGGATGATACATGTGGGTGAACAGACAGGCGAACTTGAGAAAATGCTTGGAAAGATAGCTGATTTTTATGATGACCAGGTGGATGCGGCAGTGAGCGGTATGACCAGCCTTATAGAACCTCTTATAATAGCATTCCTCGGCGTAGTGATAGGCGGAATAGTAATCGCCATGTTCCTGCCCGTATTCAAAATGACAGAGATCATCTCGCATTAGCCGGTTATCTGTTATAAAATAGTGAAATGTCCGGTTCTTTAACAAATGAAATGTCCGCTTTCAAAGCGGGTCATGATAATATGTTTAGCTTAACCACTACGGAGGTTAGCTATGCAAACATATTATCCACAGCCCGCACTGGAGCGGG
>JBDRBM010000010.1:0-44863 GCA_043822665.1 Candidatus Omnitrophota bacterium | reverse complement strand
ACTCCAGATAGGCCCATCTGAACTAAGGGTATCATTTGCTAAATGCAGAGTGACTTTATACGAACACATGGACGGCTCTATAAGCGTAGGATATGGTCCCCATTCATTGGGTTATTATTTACCAAAAAACTTATCCACTTGTTCACATTATAAACAAAAAGAAAAGGTAACCAAAAGAAAAAGGACTACTACTACGTTTAACCAAAAGCGGACAGATCACTTGTTAGAAAAAGCGGACATCTTGACTATTTAGTTACAGCATTAGCCGGTTATCTTGACAAAGCCTTTGGCGTGTGATATACTTTCTTCGACTTTGAAAAGAGGTCTTATTATATATCATACCCATTTATGGGTAGAAAGGAGAAGATAGGATGCTTAAATTAAGACATAAGCATGGCTTTACGCTCGTAGAAATAATGATAGTAGTCGCAATTATATCCTTATTGGCAGCCATAGCTATACCAAATTTGCTACGGGCAAGGCACAATGCAAATGAAGCGGCATCAATAGCAGCTTTGAGGACTGTCTCCACAGCTTGCGAGAGTTTTCGTTCCGCGCAGACGCCAACAACATACCCCGCGAATCTTGCGGCGCTTGGCTCAGCGGCTCCACCGTACATAGACGGAAGCCTGGCAGGCGCTACAGCAGCTGCAACAGCAAAGCAGGGATATTTTTACACCTATGCGCTGATAAACGCTAACCAGTTTACATGCACAGCTAGCCCTGCGGTGAGCGGTACTACTGGAACGCGTATTTTCTTTGTGGATGAGAGCGGAGTCATTAGATTGAACAACGCATCTGGCGCGCCTATAGAATAAGGCGTTCGGTAGCGTAAAAGGTTTTGATAAGTGCCAGGCACTTGAGTGCCTGGCACTTTTTTTGCATGGAATTTCAACTTGACAAAACTTACAATGCAACTTTCGTAAAGTTAAGCCGTACGCTAACTTGACAGTATAGGAATTTCCTTTTATTGTACAGATGCTTGTCATTGCGCGAGCGAAGCGAAGCCCTTGGCTTCGCCGAGAGGCGAGCAATCTCAAGAGATCCTTCAGCAGCTCCTATTTGTCGCTACAGCAGGATAAATTCGCCCCTCGGCTTCGCTCGGGACTAAGTGCTCGTTTAACTTGACGATTCTTGGCGTGCAAGTTTAGTCAAGTTAAGAGGGCCTTATTTCACTTGACATTTCCTGTATATTAGTATAAATTTATTATAAATGAAGACAGGGAGAAGGGTTGCAAAAGGATTTACTTTAGTCGAAATAATGATTGTAGTCGCAATCGTGATGACGCTTGCGACGCTTGCTATTTCGAGTGTGCTGCGCGCCAGGCAAAATGCCAATGAGATGGCCGCAGTGGTCGCATGCAGGACTGTTGTTACCGCGACTCAGAATTTTTATGCAAATTCCTATCCGCATGCCTATCCCAGCAGTCTTTCAGATCTCGTGCCTCCTATCTCTGATCCGCCGTATATAGATAGTGTCCTTGCCAGCGGCACAAAGCAGGGGTATAACTTCATATATAATCGCGTGAACTCAGAGAGCTTTGCCTTAAATGCCAATCCCACTGTGATTGGCAAGACAGGGTCCAGGTATTTTTACGCTGATGAAACAAGCGTGATTAAGGCAAATTCTTCGGGCCCGGCAGGTCCAAGCGATCCGGTAGTAGAATAATTATTATAGCAGCTATTTATTATTTATATTGGAGCAAGAAGCATGAGGAAAACAGCTGGAATAGACATAGGCAAATACAGCATAAAACTCATAGAGATTGAGCATAAGAAAGGCTATCCTGAAATTACAAAGGCCGCGCTTAGGCGCGTGGTGGACGGAGATACAAAGACAGCTTTAGAGGATGTAGTTTCTGTTTCAAAGTTATCGTTGAAGCACGTGAACGTATCGCTATCCGGCCCATCTGTCATCGTCCGATATATAGAGATGCCGCCAATGAAAAAGGAAGAACTCAATAGCGCTATCAGGTTCGAGGCGGAAAAATACATACCTTTTGACATAAAGGATTCTATTATTGACTGCGCGGTGCTTGATAAGGTGTCTACTTCAAGTCAGCGGGTGTTACTGGTAGCAGCCAGGAAAAACTACGTAAATAACATGTTAGAACTTTTAAAAGGAGCAGGCCTTGAGATAAATGCCGTAGATATAGACAGTTTTGCGCTTTTGAATTCTTTTCAAAGAACCAATCTTGATAATAAGAATGAAAATACTTGCGCGCTTATCAATATTGGCGCAAAGTTTTTAAACATGAACATAATAACAAAAGGCCGTGCCTATTTTACAAGAGATATATTATGGGGCGGGATAGATGTGACGAACAGGATTAAGGACGCTACGGGATTGAGCCTTGAAGATGCCGAGGCGCTGAAAAAAAATCCGAATGAGAAACGCGAGGAGCTTGTAGGTATAATTGTTCCTGTGCTTGAAAGACTGACCTCTCAGGTAAGGATGTCGCTTGATTATTTCGAATCTCAATTCGGAAAATGCGTGGAAAAGATTTATATCAGCGGCGGCACGGCCTATCTCTTTAATATGGTTGATTTTTTAAAAGACAATCTAGGGGTGGATACTCTCATGTGGAATCCATTTGACAATATAAGAATATCAGAATCCATGACAGAGAAAGAGGTAAGCGCCATGCCCGCTGTATTTGCGGTTGCAGTAGGCCTGGCATTGAGAACATGATAGAGATCAACCTTTTACCAGAAGAGATGCGAAAGCAGAAAAAACTGGATTTGAAATTTGACCTTGAAACAATAGGGAAGGTCAAATTTCTGGCAGGGGGCATATTAATAGGAGCCTTGGCGCTATCGGTGCTTTTTATGTTTACAGGGTCTTCTATCAGAAAAAAACAGATTATCAACTTAATGAAGAAGGAACAGGCGATGTCTTCCAAGAAGACGCAGGCCGAAGAAGCGAATAAAGATATTTTGTTTTTAATGGCCAAGATGTCCGAATTAGATGAAATTACAAAAAGAAAATTTTTCTGGTCAAGAAAATTGAATGAACTTTCGGATCTTGTCCTGCCAGGTATCTGGCTTACCCGCGTCTATACAGATGCGGACAACAGATTTATAATCGAAGGCAGTGTTATTTCAAAAAAAGAAGAGGCAATGGCCGCGGTGGGTAAGTTTATGAAGGACATAAGGGAAAAACAGTCTTTCTTCCAGGATTTTAGAAATATAAAACTTGAATCTGTCCAGCGTAAGGGCACTGGCGACAGGGATGTAGTAGATTTCAGGATAGCTTTGTATTTTTGAGACAGTATGGACCCCAAAGAAAAACAAAAACTTATGATATTGTTTGGAATATTTGGCGTTGCCGCATTGGTGATGTTCTATAGTCTTTTATTAAGGCCGCAGATATCGGGATTGTCTTTAAGAAACAAAGAATACCAGGCTATAAAGGCCAGGGTTAAGAGCGCAGAGGCCCTGATAAAGAATGAGGCCAGGATTAAACACCAGCATGAAGAATTAAAAAAACAGGCAGGGCTGCTTGAGAGGAAATTACCAGGCCAGGATGAGATATCAAGCTTTCTTGAGGATTTCTCAAGGATAGCGGAATCCTCAGGAGTTCAGATACTTAGGATAAAGCCTCTCGAAACCGTAGATGGCCGCGCAGAGGTTAACGCCAGAAGCGGCGTTTATGCGGAATTGCCAATACTGATTGAGGCAAGGGCAGGCTATCATCAGTGCGGCCTGTTTGTTAATAAGCTCGAGACAATGGAAAAACTTATAAAGATCGAGGATATAGATATAAAAGGGGTTGTCGGAGATCCAAGACGCCACGACATAAAACTAAGGACAAAGACATACATAATAAAATGACGATTATGAAGAAAATATTAATGATACCCGTAGTTTTATTGATAACAGGGTTGGCTCTTGCGGAAGAGGATTATATATATGACGCAAAGGGTAAAAGGGACCCATTTGTGCCTCTTGTGTCGGGTGGAGGGGTTTATATTTCAGATGCCTACGGTATAGGCGGGATAAAAGATATAAGGCTGGAGGGTATTGTGTGGGATGAAGCAAGAGGCTCTATTGCTATAATAAACGGAGAAATAGTCAAGGAAGGGCAGAAGATAGGGGCTGTAGAGATATTGAGAATAGAAAAGGATGCTGTAGTATTTATTATTGACGGCGAAGAGATAAGGCTTGAGCTAACTAACGATTAGAACGTTTTAAGGGAGGGGAAATGAAAATTTTGAAATGTTCAATAGGGTTGGTGATTATTTTTTTTACGGCGCTGATACCCTGTCTTTTAAACGCGCAGGATGCTGACGCGCCTCCCGTGGAAGATGTGTCTATTTCGAGCGCCGCATCTCCAGGCAACGTGACATTAGATTTTAAGGATGCGGATATTACAAATGTCCTTAGAATACTTTCTTATAAAAGCGGCATAAATATAGTTGCCGGGAAGGATGTCTCCGGCCCTATTACAATAAGGCTTACAGACGTGCCATGGGAGAAGGCGCTGGATGTAATACTGAGGACATATGGATACACTTATGAACGCGATGAGAACATAATACGCGTTACCACGACAGAAAATCTGGAAAAGGAAGAACTTATTACAGAGGTGTTTTCCCTTAACTACGCGAGCTCAAAAGATGTGCCAGCGGCGATAGAAGAGATGTTGAGCGAAAGAGGCAGTATTAAATATGATGAAAGGGCAAACCTTGTAATAGTAACAGATATTGCCACAAATATATATAAGATAAGACAGGTGATCGAGAAACTTGACAGAAGAACGCAACAGGTAAATATCGAGGCGAAGATAATAGAGACTACACTTGATAAAGATGATAAGCTCGGCATTAACTGGACAACTCAGATTAGCGCGGCAGGCGCGGCCAGGCCCATGACGTTTCCTTTTGACAGAAAGAATAAGGGCGGGACATGGTTCCCTGAGGGCGATACGTCCGCTTCAGCCGGAGATAGTATAGGCGTTTTTCCACCCAGCCCAGGCGCGGCTTTTCCAATGGCCTTGCCAACGAACTTTACGCTCGGCACGCTGAATTTTACACAGCTGCAGGCAGCGCTGCAGATTTTAAAATCAAAGACCAATACAAAGATAATCTCCAATCCCAGGATCACAACGCTTGATAACAAGGAGGCGAATATAGTCGTAGCTACAACATTTAGTATTCCTACTTATGAAAGGAACGAATCAACAGGTAATATTGAAATCACCGGATATGAAGAAAAGGAATTAGGCATTACTCTTGCAGTAACGCCTCAGGTAAACCCTGAAGGTTATATCGTAGTCAAGCTGGAACCAGAGGTCTCAGCGTTTTTGTCATGGGATACTTTTAGCACGTCCGGAGGTAACATACAGGCGCCAAGGTTTTCTACCCGCAGGGCCTCGACGCAGGTAATGGTGAAGGACGGAGAAACTATTGTAATAGGAGGGCTCATTAAGGAGAATATTACAGATACTATTGTAAAGGTGCCTGTTCTCGGAGATATCCCCATTTTGAGTTTAATGTTTAAGAAAAAGGAAAAATCAGTCGAGACAACAGATCTCTTATTTTTTATAACAGTTAATCTTGTTAATCCTGAATCGAAACCTGCCGTCGCGTCTAAATGAGCACGATCAAGATAGAGGTTAGGTTCTCTAAAAAAGGAATATTGAGGTATATTTCTCACCTGGACATCCTGAGGCTTTTTCAAAGAGCTATAAGACGGGCTGAACTGCCTGTCGCTCTTAGCCAGGGATATACGCCTCATTACAGGATAAGTTTTGAAAGGGCCTTGAAGCTTGGGGTGGAAAGCGAGAATGAAAAGGCCGTTTTTACGCTGGAGAGATGGATTGATCCAGGAGAATTTGCGCAAAAGATAAATGAAAAATTGCCAGAAGGGATAAAGGTGTTGGAATGCAAAAAGAGATTTTGATAAATGTTGAATCGCAGGAAAAAAGAGTTGCCGTGGTAGAAGGCGGCGTGCTGGAGGAATACTATGTAGAGAGGCCGTCTGAGATAACCATGGCAGGGAATATTTACAAAGGAGTTGTAAAGTCTGTAGTATCGGGCATAGGCGCGGCATTTGTGGACATAAGCTATGAAAAAAACGGATTTTTGTATGTCTCTGACATGCTTGGGGCTTCCCATGATTTTGACCTCCTGGAAGAAAATGGTTCAGGGGCCAATGTCAGGAGGCCTCGGCCAAAGCCTTCAGAGATAAATAAACTCGCTAAACCAGGCCAAGAGGTCCTGGTCCAGGTAGTGAAAGAATCGATAGGTAATAAGGGGCCGCGCCTTACTACGCATATTGGTATTCCCGGCAGGTTTATAGTGCTTGTGCCGTTCGATCATCATATTGGAATCTCAAAGAAAGTTACTGACAGAGAAGAGCGCGGCAGGATGTATAAGATTTTAAAAAAGATAGAGCCGGATTACAAAATGGGCCTTATAGTACGCACGGCCGGAATTGGAAAGACAGAGCAGGAATTCAAGCGCGAGGCAAGGTATTTGAGCATGCTCTGGTCCAGGATAAGACACGACGCGGACAAGGTAAAGGCGCCGGGCCTTGTCTATGAGGAACGCGGCCTTACCTTCAGGATCCTCAGGGATATATTCAAGGAAGATGTAAGCAGGGTCTTGGTGGATGATAGAGAAGAGTACAAAAGACTCAGGCATTTTGCCAATTCTTTGATGCCGGCAATGAAAAGAAAACTCATGTTTTATAAAGAACGCACGCATCTTTTTGATTCGCGCGGGATAGAGAAAGAGATTGAAAGACTTTACAGTAAAAAAATAGAGCTCAAATGCAAGGGATACATTTTTATAGAAGAAACAGAGGGGCTTATTGCCATAGATGTAAATAGCGGTTCTTTCAGCAGGAAGCGTATGGAAGATACTGCCTTTAGAGTGAATTTAGAGGCAGCCGCGCAGATAGCCAGACATATACGGCTGAGGGATATAGGCGGTATCATAGTAATAGATTTTATTGATATGATACAACAAAATCATAGGCACGAGATATTCAATACGTTACTTAACGCGGTCAAAAGAGATAAGGCAAGGATAACGATACTCAAGATGTCTGAATTTGGCATAGTGGAGATGACGCGGCAGCGTGTGCGAAGAGGAGTTAAAAAGCTGTCTTATCAAAATTGTCCTTATTGCGGCGGCAGAGGATCTGTAAAGTCAGCCACCACTATGGCTATCAATGTGCTAAGGGATATAAAGAAAGAACTTGAGAAGGCAAGGATTAAGGAGATATCCGCATATGTGCATCCCAATGTGGCAAATTACCTTTTAAATGAGGACAGGCCTTCCATAACAAGGCTCGAACATGAACACAGGGCCAAGGTCGTTATAATAGCTGATCCGGAAATGCATGTTGAGGATTTTCGCATACAGATATAAGTTTGCCGATTTTTTAGGTATAAATTCTAGCTAAAAGATGAGTCAATAAGTCTATTGACAGGATTAGTATATTTGTTGTAAAATATTATGTTTCATATAGATAGAAAAGGAGGAGTACGATGTACGCGATAGTTGAGACAGGGTCAAAGCAATATAAAGTTTCAAAGGGCGATATTTTTACAGTAGAGCTTTTGGACTCAAAAAAGAAAACCAAAGAGGTAAAATTGAGCAGTGTGCTCTTTATATCTGACAATAAGGAGATAAAGGTAGGATCTCCTTATATAAAGGGGGCATCTGTTACCTGTGATGTTTTGGGAGAAAAGAGAGGCCCAAAGACAATTTCTTTTAAATACAGAAGAAGGCATGGCAGTTCTAGAAGGAAAAAAGGGCACAGGCAGGATTTTGTCGTGTTGAAGGTGAGGGAGATAAATATTAGTTAAAAGTTAAAGGTTAAAAGTTTAAAACGAGATTTTTACCTTTAACTTCTCACTTTAAACCTTAAACTAACACGTTGATCAGGAGAAGGATAATCATGGCACATACTAAAGCACAGGGAAGTTCAAGGAATGGAAGGGATAGTAATTCACAGAGGCGTGGTGTTAAGCGGTTTGGGGGCCAGGTTGTAAGCGCTGGCAGTATACTTGTCAGGCAGAAAGGGACCAAGTTTTTCCCTGGTGTCGGAGTGGGCATGGGCCGCGACAAGACGCTTTTTGCCCTGAGGGACGGGGTTGTGAAATTTGGCAATGCCCGCAAGGTTAATGTAGTATAGATTAGGTGGTGTCCCTTTACCATAATTTATTGTATGGAGTTTCCTTTTTACAAGCAGCGCAAGGCGCTGCAACTACAGCCTAAAATGTAGTTGCAGCATCTTATGCTGCAACTTATAGCAATCGACGCGCTCATTTATGTTTATAGACCATGCTAAAATATACGTCAATGCAGGGGATGGCGGAGACGGGTGCCACAGTTTTTCAAAAGGCAGGCTTCAGAGATATAAGCGGCCAGATGGAGGAGATGGTGGCAATGGAGGAGATGTTATAATTGCCCCTGACAACAATGTCCAAACCCTGGTAGATTTTTATTACAAGAAACATTTTAAGGCAGACTCTGGCTCAAACGCCAGCAGTAATCACAAGAAAGGCGCTGATGGCAGGGATTGTATAATCAAGGTGCCCGTTGGGACAATAGTAAAAGATGCCAACGAAGACATTACGTACTGCGATTTGAGCCGTACCGGGCGATCTGTTGTAATCGTAAAGGGCGGAGAAGGAGGAAGAGGTAATTCCAGGTACAGGGACGCGACCCCTGGAGAAAACGGGGAGGAAAAAGAGATAATCCTTGAATTAAAGTTAGTCGCGGACGCGGGTATCATAGGTTATCCCAGCGTAGGCAAGTCCAGCCTTATTTCACGCGTGTCAAACGCTAAGCCAAAAATAGCGGATTATCCTTTTACCACAACGACCCCTATACTTGGCTTGGTGCGGCTTGGGCCAGAAAGAAGTTTTGTTATCTGTGATATACCTGGTTTGATAGAAGGGGCTCATGCTGGCAGAGGGCTGGGAGATAGATTCCTGAGGCATATCGAAAGAACAAGGGTACTTGTTCATATGATAGATATGGCTGCGGTTGAAAAAAGAGAGCCTGTTCAGGACCTGAAAACCATAAATAAAGAGATAGGGCTTTACAATGCCATGCTTTTAAAAAGGCCGCAAATCATCGCGGTAAATAAAATGGACCTTACTGAGGCATCCGAGAATTTAAAACGATTCAGAAAGAAAGTCAGAAAAACAGTTTACCCTATTTCATGCGTTACAGGCGAGGGGATTAAAGAATTAATGGAAGCGGTTTACAGGAACATTAAGCGTAACTGAGTAGCCGCAAAGTTTACTTTGCCCTTGAGGCAGGGCAATCTCTGCGCCTACAGCTTAGTTTATGACCAGACAAGACATAAAAAAAGCCAAAAAGATAGTGATTAAAGTCGGTACAAGTATTCTTGTGGCAAAGGACTATGCTCTGAATACGGCATGGATAAAGGGTTTCGCGAAAGAGGTAGCGGCTTTATTAAAAGAAGGACGACAGGTAGTGGTGGTGTCTTCAGGCGCAATTGCCGCGGGCATGCACTTGCTGGGCATTAAGAAAAGGCCCAAGAGCTTACCCGAGCAACAGGCATGCGCCGCGTTAGGGCAGGGGTATCTTATGAAGATGTATGAAGAATCTTTCAGGAGAAATGGCTATCATGCCGCACAGATACTGCTGACATGGGAAGATATACGTGAAAGGCGGAGGTACCTTAATGCCGAGAATACCATACACACGCTTTTGAGCAAGAAGGCAGTGCCTGTAATCAATGAGAATGACACTGTATCTGTTGACGAGATAAAATTCGGAGACAATGACAGGCTCTCTGCGCTTGTGGCAAATCTTGTGGGAGCAGACGTATTGATTATGCTTACTGATGTTGAGGGGTTGTTTATTGAGGGCAGGACAAAATGTGTTGATACTGTGTTCGAGATAGATGATAAATTGGAAGAGGATGCCCGCGGCACTGACAAAGAATGCTCTCTTGGAGGAATGAAGACCAAGCTGGAGGCATGTAAGATTGCCATGAATTCCGGTGTAAGCTGTCTAGTGGTGGACGGACGCAAAAAAGGAATATTATCCATTGTCCTGAAGGGCGAAAAGACAGGAACGTTTTTTGTCCCAAGGCAAAACAGGCTTCAGGCGCGTAAGAGGTGGATAGCCTATAATGCTAAGCCTTCCGGAAAGATTATAGTAGATGACGGAGCCAAGGAGGCGCTTTTAAAAAAGAACAAGAGCCTTCTTGCCTGCGGCATAAAATCCAGCGAAGGCAAGTTTGCGTACGGCGACATGGTAGTAATTGCCGGCGCCAATGGCGCGGGATTCGCAAAAGGACTTTCCAATTACAGCTCAGGGGATGTTGATAAAATCAAAGGTATGAGCACAAAGGAAGCAGAAAAGGTGATAGAAAAGG
Organism: Candidatus Omnitrophota bacterium; assembly: GCA_043822665.1. GTDB lineage: Bacteria > Omnitrophota > Gorgyraeia > Gorgyraeales > Gorgyraeaceae > JAHIEN01. The sequence goes on along the minus strand of JBDRBM010000010.1, from coordinate 34,492 downwards.
GGTTTTACCAGGAAGTGGTCCATATAGACAATTTAGTTATATTGTAGGATGGGAATCCATGAGTCTTAAAGACAGGATATACAAAATATTAAAAGACACCAAGGATGCCTCAATGGCCCTTGGTAATATTTCAACCAAGGATAAAAATAGGGCGCTTCTGGCAATGTCCCAGAGTTTGTTAAAAAACACCAGGTATATACTTTTACGCAATGCAAAAGATATTGATATAGCGAAGAAAAAAAAGCTGTCAAGCGCTATGATAGACAGGCTGGCGCTTACTAAAGAACGCGTTAAAGAGATGGCTGACGGGCTGAAGGCCGTGGCTGGCTTAAAGGATCCTGTTGGAGAGGTGATAAAAGAATGGAAAAGGCCAAACGGGCTCGTTATTAAAAAAATAAGAGTCCCCATAGGTGTTATTGGTATAATATATGAATCCAGGCCTAATGTGACAAGCGATTGTGCCGGACTTTGTATTAAATCTGGCAATGCCTGCATATTAAGAGGGGGCAGTGAGGCAATAAATTCAAATCTGGCGATTCATTCCGCTATTACAGAGGGCCTTAAGGGGTTTAAGATCCCCGCTTCAGCCATAAGCATGATCGATGTTACAGACAGAAGGGCAGTTGACGCGATTCTTACAGCGCCTGAGTTTGTGGACTTGGTGATCCCGAGAGGCGGCGAAGGCCTGATAAAATACATTACAAAGACTTCGACTGTCCCGGTGATAAAACATTATAAAGGCGTATGTCACCTCTATATCGATAAATACGCCGATCTAAAGCAGGCGTTTGACATTATGTATAATGCCAAAGTCCAGAGGCCTGGCGTCTGTAATGCCATAGAGACACTTTTAGTGCATAACGATATAGCCCGTAAATTTTTACCCAGGGCGGCGGCTATACTGCAAAACGCTGGAGTCGAACTGCGCGGCTGCGACAGGACGCGGCTGATTTTAAAGGACATAAAGAAGGCCGTTGAAGAGGACTGGTATGCGGAATACCTGGATTTGATACTAGCGGTAAGGATAGTCAATGATGTCAGCGAGGCAATACAATTTATAAATAAATACGGCTCCAGGCATTCAGACGCGATAGTGACAAAGGATAAAAAGACCGCCGAAAGATTTCTAAAAAGTGTTGATTCTTCCTGCGTTTATCATAACGCCTCAACCAGATTTACAGACGGATATCAGTTTGGCATGGGAGCTGAAATAGGTATTTCAACAGACAAGATACACGCGCGCGGGCCTATGGCCCTGGAAGAACTCTGTATATACAAATACATCATCCTGGGCTCAGGCCAGGTCAGACCTTAATTCCCCCTCACCCTACCCTCTCCCTAATGGGGAGAGGGTAGGGTGAGGGGGAAGGGTTTTGTCAAGTTAAGGTGAGGAGCGGATATGAAGAGAAGAAAGTCAACAGTAAAAAGGAAGACAAAAGAGACAGATATTTTAATGGAACTGACTGTGGACGGAAAAGGGAAAGCTGATATCAAAACAGGTATCCCGTTTTTGGATCACATGCTTACGCTTTTCGCCAAGCACGGGCTGTTTGATTTGAAGATCAAAGCCAAAGGAGACATAGAGGTAGACATTCATCACACCAATGAAGATATAGGTATTTGTCTGGGGCAGGCGTTTGAGAAAGCCCTGGAGAAGAAGGAAGGAATCAGGCGTTTTGGTGAAAAGACTGTGCCGATGGATGAGGCCTTGGTTCGCGTTGTGACAGATATAAGCGGCAGGCCATTCATGAATTCTAATTGGTTTACAGGCGGAGTGTATGAATCCAGGGATGTCGAAGGTTATAATTTGGAATACGCTCGTCAGTTTTTTCAGGCCATGGTCAATAATTTTCCAATAACGGTCAATATTTCTATTTTATCTTCCGGCCCTGATACGCACCATCTATTAGAATCGATTTTTAAGGCCATGGCTAAGGCCTTAGACGAAGCGATTCAGATTGACCCAAGAGTAAAAGGCGTACCATCAACCAAAGGAAGACTGTGATTACCATTATAGATTACGGAATGGGGAACTTGAGGAGTGTAGAGAAGGCATTTGAGCTATTCTATTCAAAGGTCAATATAAGCTCTTCTTTTGAAGATATCCTTGTGTCAGACAAGGTTGTACTGCCAGGCGTGGGCGCCTTTGACAAGGCAATGGATGAGTTAAAAAAGAGAGATCTTATAGGCGCCATATTAGACGTTGTAAAGAAAGGAACGCCCTTTCTCGGAATATGCCTGGGTCTGCAGCTTTTATTCACTGAGAGTGAAGAAGGCGGGACAGTAGAAGGGTTGAATATTTTAAAGGGCAAAGTGAAGCGGTTTTCAGGAGCGGACAGGCTAAAGATTCCGCATATGGGGTGGAATAGGATAAAGACAGAAGACAGAAGACAGAAGACAGAAATATTAAAAAATGTACCGAATGGGAGTTTCATGTATTTTGTGCATTCATATTATGTAGAACCGGAAGATAAGGATGTAATTCTGTGCGAAACAGAATACGGAGTTACTTTTACCTCAGGGGTGAATAAGGATAATATTTATGGCCTTCAATTTCACCCTGAAAAAAGCCAAAGGTATGGCCTTGAGATCATAAAGAATTTTGCAGAATTGTAATATGATAATTATACCCGCTATAGACATAATGCAGGGCAGGGTTGTAAGATTGCACCAGGGGGACTTTAATAAGGAAAAATTTTACTCAGATGACCCTGTTGAAACTGCGCTTGTGTGGCAGAAAAAAGGAGCCGCGTTATTACATATTGTGGACTTAGATGGCGCAAGGTTTGGAGAAATTAAGAATAAGCGCCTCATAGACCGCATAATAAAAAACGTTTCGATATCTTGTGAAGTGGGAGGCGGTATAAGGGCCGAAAAGGATATAGAATATTTTTTAAAACAGGGGGCAAAGCGCGTAGTGCTTGGTACAAAGGCGATTGAGGATCCTGCTTATTTGAAAAGCGTTATATCAGAATTTGGAGACAGGATAGTGGTGGGCATAGATTTTGCGGGCAAAAGGGTAGTTAAAAAAGGCTGGCAGGAAGACACAGGCCTGAGGCCTAATGCCGTTGCGAGAGAGATGCAGAAGGCGGGAGTTAAAACGATTGAAGTGACTGACATAGCAATGGACGGTACATTAAAAGGGCCAAACATAGAAATGCTAAAGGATATTCTTGCTAGTGTGGATATTTCGGTAATAGCCTCGGGCGGTATTTCCAGCCTGGATGATATAAAGGCATTGCTCGGCATAGATAATAAACATTTTGAAGGCATTATTATCGGAAGGGCATTGTATGAAGGCAAAGTAGATCTGGAAGAGGCGATAAAGATCACGGCGGAAAGAGACCTATGCTAACCAAGCGCATTATACCATGTCTGGATGTTAAGGACGGCAGGGTTGTAAAAGGTGTCAAGTTTTTAGATCTCAAGGACGCAGGAGATCCTGTTGAAATCGCCCAGGCCTATGACAGAGAAGAGGCTGATGAGGTCATATTTCTCGATATTACAGCGAGCCTTGAAAACAGGCAAACCATGCTGGATGTGGCCAGGCGGACAGCTGAAACAGTGTTTATGCCGCTTACAGTCGGAGGAGGCATACGCAATCTTAATGATATCAGAGATCTTTTAAACGCGGGGACTGATAAGGTCTCTATTAATACCGCGGCGGTAAAGGACCCTGATCTTGTAAAAAGGTCCGCGGAAAAATTTGGCAGTCAGTGCATAGTAGTCGCGATAGACGCTAAACGTGCCAATCCAGGCCAGAATATAAAATGGGAAGTACATGTAAATGGCGGCAGGACGCCGACAGGACTTGACGCGATTGAATGGGGAAAAAAGGTCGAAGCCCTGGGGGCTGGTGAGATACTCTTAACAAGCATGGATATGGATGGCACCAAGGACGGATATGATGTCGAGCTTACGCGGGTTTTTTCAGAGAACTTAAGTATCCCAATAATAGCTTCCGGAGGCGCTGGCAAGCTTGAGCATATTTACGATGTTTTGACAGATGGCAAGGCCGATGCCGCGTTGGCAGCGTCTATCTTCCATTTCAGGGAATACACTGTAAAACAGGCAAAAGAATATTTAAAAGGGAGAGGCGTCAGGGTTAGGTAGAGACATGAAAAGAGAAAGGTTTAAAATTAACAATCTAAAGTTTGATAAGTACGGTTTGGTACCAGCCATAATACAGGACTACAAGTCTGGAGAGGTCCTGATGCTGGCTTATATGAACAAAGAGTCTTTAAAGAGGACTATGAAGTCAGGTAAGACGTGTTTCTGGTCCCGCTCGAGGAGAAAATATTGGACAAAAGGCGAGACATCAGGTAATTTTCAGTTTGTGAAAAGTATGTATTATGATTGCGATATGGACACGCTTCTGATAAAAGTCAGGCAGGCAGGAGACGGCGTGGCATGTCATACTGGAAACAGGAGCTGTTTCTATAGGAAAGTTAACCAACATTAAAATGTATTATCCCTCAAAAAAAGAATTTTTAAGGCTGGCGAAAAAGGCGAATATTATTCCTGTATACAGAGAGATACTTGGTGACCAGTTGACGCCTGTATCCGCGTTCCTGAGGGTAAAAGATGATCATTCATACCTCCTGGAATCAGTAGAAGGCGAAGAAAAGATAGCCAGGTTTTCTTTTATCGGCATAGAGCCGTCACTTATTTTTAGGAGTAAGGGCAATTCTGTAGAATTGACAGGATCCGCGATAACCAGAAAGTTCACTGCGGATATGCCTCTCAAGGAGCTCGAGAGGATTATGCGCGGGTTCAGACCAGCTATCATAAAAGGCCTTCCGAGATTTTTTGGGGGTATGGTCGGTTATATTGGATATGATGCTGTCAGATTTTTTGAGGATATCCCTGATAATAACCCGGATTGCCTGAATGTTCCGGATTCGATTTTTATGCTCGCTGATAGCCTGGTAATCTTTGATCATTCAACCCATAGGATAAAGGTTGTGAGTAACGCCTATAATGGCATAGCGCCATTCGACGCTGCTCAGGGCAGGCATAGCGCCATTCGACGCTGCTCAGGACAGGCAAAACACATAGGCCGGGTTTATGATGAGGCAGTAAAAAAAATAGACGAGATCGTAGAAAGGTTAAACAGCCCTTTAAAAGGACACAAAGTCGCGGTGAAAAAGAAAAAGCCGCATGGCATTGAGTCAAATTTTACCAAGAAAGAGTTTGAAGGCTTGGTTAAAAAAGCAAAAGAATATATAAAGGCGGGAGATATTATACAAGTTGTGCCGTCGCAGAGATTCCATACAAAGTTGAATTGCGATCCCTTTGATGTCTATCGCTCTCTCAGGTTATTGAATCCATCGCCTTATATGTATTACTTAAATTTTGATGAACTGAAAATCGTAGGTTCGTCTCCGGAACTTCTGGTGAGATGCGAAGATGGAGTAGTCGAGACCAGGCCTATAGCAGGGACAAGGCCGAGAGGCAGGAATGAGGCCGAAGACAGAAGGCTTGGAAAAGAACTCTTAGCCGACGCAAAGGAGAGGGCAGAGCATGTCATGCTGGTGGACCTGGGCAGAAATGATATAGGGAGAGTTTGTAAACCAGGCAGTGTCCGTGTGACGGATTTTATGTTTATAGAAAGATATTCACATGTCATGCATATCGTGAGCAATTGCAGGGGTATCCTGGCTAAGGGCAAGAACGCGTTTGATGTTCTAAAGGCGTGTTTTCCCGCAGGCACTGTATCCGGAGCGCCCAAGATAAGGGCTATGGAGATAATAGACGAACTCGAGAATACAAAGAGAAGTTATTATGCGGGGGCAGTGGGGTATTTTAGTTTCTCTGGTAATATGGACACCTGCATCACCATAAGGACTATGCTCGTTAAAGGGAAAGACGCTTATATACAGGCTGGCGGAGGCATTGTAGCTGACTCTGTTCCATCCAGAGAATATCAGGAGACCGTTAACAAGGCAAAGGCTATGATAAAGGCAATTGAAGCAGCGGAGAAAGGCATATCATGATCCTGATGATAGATAATTACGATTCGTTTACTTATAATCTTGTGCAGTATCTCTCTGAGTTGGGGAAAAAACTGACCGTGCATAGAAATGATTGTATAGGCCTGGAAGATATAGAGGCCATGCGGCCAAGCCATATAGTGATTTCGCCTGGGCCTGGCAGGCCTGACGACGCGGGAATTTCAAAAGAGGTCATAAAAAGATTCAGCGGCAAGATCCCTATTCTTGGCGTGTGTCTTGGGCACCAGTGCATTGGAGAAGCGTTTGGAGGCAAAGTTGTTACTGCCGGAAAATTGATGCATGGCAAGACATCAATGATTTTTCATGACGGTAAAGGGATCTTTAAAGGCCTGCCCTGCCCTTTTGAAGCCACGCGTTATCATTCTTTGATAGTAGAAAAAAGATCGCTGCCGCGTTCACTGAAGGTGACAGCCTGGACAAATGACAAAGATATAATGGGATTAAGGCATAGAGATCTGGCGGTCTGGGGAGTGCAATTCCATCCAGAATCAATATTGACAGAAGAAGGAAAAGCGCTCTTAAAGAATTTTATCAATATAAAGAACGAGTAATCTGCCTCGTACTCGAGCGTAGCGTCATTTATGGCGCCCGTTGATGCGGGTCGGATGAATCCGACCCCTACAAAGTTCGCCCGAAGGGCATTAAATTGACGATTCTTACATTGTAAGTTTTGTCAACCCTGAGCAAGGCCAAAGGCCGCGTCGAATGGTCAAGTTAAGCGCAGTACTGAACAGGAGGAATGATGAAAGTATTAATTACTGGGGGTGCGGGGTTAGTTGGTTCTCACGCGGCGGAATATTACGCCAATAAAGGTGATGATGTTATCGTATTGGATAATCTGATGAGGTCAAATCTCTTCGGATACAATAAAGAAAGCGTGGAATTCAACTGGAATTACCTTGCCCAGTTTGATAAGGTCAAGCGGATAAAAGGCGACATAAGGAACGAGGAAGATGTTATGAAGGCGCTTGGCAGCGGAGTGGATGTTGTGATTCATACGGCGGGCCAGCCAGGCGTGCCGCTTTCTGTCCGTATCCCAAGGGAGGACTTCAGCATAAACGCTTATGGGACCTTGAATGTCCTTGAATGCACACGCCAGGTCTCGCCTAAGGCTGCGTTCGTATATTGCAGTACCAACAAAATCTACGGCGAGAATGTTGACTCTATAACGCTCGAGGAAAAAGAGACGCGTTACGCGTATAAGAGTAAAAAAGGCGTATCAGAAAGCCTTTCCATGGATCTTACAGGCCATACACCTTACGGAGCGTCAAAATACACAGGAGATATTTATACCCAAGAATATGCCCATATCTACGGCATGAAGACAGCGGTGTTCCGTATGAGTTGCATTTACGGCACAAGACAATTTGGTTTTGAAGACCAGGGCTGGGTGGCGTGGTTTGTAATAGCTAATCTAACAGGTCAACCGATCGCGATCTATGGCGACGGTAAACAGGTAAGGGACTTATTGTATGCCGATGATCTGGTAGAGGCGTATGATAAATTTATAGATAGCGACATACAACACGATGTGTTTAATATAGGAGGCGGCCCGAGAAATACTACATCCCTTCTTGAATTTATTTCTATGATAGAGAGTAAAACCGGCATAAAGTTCAGGAATGTCGAACATAAAGACTGGCGGCCGAGCGACCAGAAGGTTTATATATCAGACATAGGCAAAGTATCCAAGGCCCTTAACTGGAAGCCAAAGATAACTCCTGAAAAAGGCCTTGAGAAGCTAATAGAATGGGTGGGGGGCAACACAAAATATTTCATCTAATTTCAGTCGTAGTCGTAGGGCAGGTTTAAACCTGCCCTACGATACGTAATGTAGCCGCAAAGCTTGCTTTGCTTAATTTTTTAAGGTTATGGTTAAGGCTATATTTCTTGATAGAGACGGCGTTATAAACAGGGACCCTGGATTCGGGGATTATATAAAATCCTGGGATGAATTTGAGTTTCTGCCGGACGCCATTGAATCAATAAAGAAATTAAATAAAAATGGCTATGAAATATTTGTAATTTCTAACCAGGCCGGAGTGGGCAAGGGGCTGTATTCTCAAGAGGCGCTTGGGGAGATCACAAAGAACATGCTTGGAGAAATAGAATCACAAGGTGGTAAGATTAGGTCAGTTATGTATTGTACGCACCGAACAGACGCGGGGTGCGATTGCAGAAAGCCGAAAACGGGCATGATTAAAAAAGTTACAAAGGGCCTGGATATAGACTTTAAAAATACATATTTTATAGGTGATTCAAGGCTGGATGTAGGCGCGGGTAAAAATATGGGCTGTAAGACAATACTGCTTCTTACAGGGAAAGAGGACATAGAGACAGTAAATGATTGGCCGTATAAGCCTGATTTTATAAAAAAGGACCTAAAGGAGGCTGTCAAATGGGTATTAAAGGACGAGCGAGGATAGTAGGGGAGTTATTTAGGTTTTTTTGGGAGAGGAAACTCTGGTGGATGATACCGATAGTAGTGGTGCTTTTGTTATTCGGGCTCTTGATATTTTTTACGCAGTCGTCAGCGGTAGCGCCTTTTATCTACACGCTATTCTAATATGAAGATCTTGATTGCCCACGCTTACGCTGGTATAGGCCATAAAAAGGCGGCGGAGGCCGTACATAACGCGCTATCAGGCCTGTCAGGAATAGATGTCCAGACAGTGGACACACTGGACTACACAAATGCGTTTTTTAAATTTTCATATCCACGCGTGTACCTGTTTCTTATAAATAAGGCACCGCTATTATGGGCGTGTTTATATTATTTATCAGATTTCAGGCCCGTAGATTTTTTCTGCGCCCCTTTAAGGAGATTTTTTCACAATACAGAGGCGAGGAGGTTCGTGGAATTTGTGTTAGAGGAAAAACCGGACGTGGTTTTATGCACGCATTTTATGCCGGCCGAGATAATCTCTGGCCTGAAGAAAAAGGATATTTTTAAAGGAAAGCTTGTGACTCTCGTGACTGATTTTTTGCCTCACTCGTTCTGGATGGCGCTGGGTTCGGATTATTTTATAGCAGCGATAGAGAGGACAAAAAAAGAATTAATGCGCCGCGGCATAAATGCGGAAAAAATAAAGGTCATGGGCATACCTTGTGACCCTGTGTTCAGTATTTCAAAGGGCAGGAGCGAGATGATAAAGAAGCTTGGCATAAAGGAAGGCCTTTTTAACCTGCTTATCATGGGTGGGGGGTTTGGCACAGGCCCTGTGAAAGAGACAGTCTACGCGCTTAGTTTGGAAGAAGAAAAAATAAAAAAGGCAATACAGGTCATAGTAATCTGCGGTAAAAATGAGAAGTTATACGAAGAATTGAACTCATATAGAGGCGCCCTAGGCATGCAATTGAGCGCTTTTGGTTATATGAATAATGTTGACGAGTTTATGGAGACAAGCGATTGCATTATTACCAAGTCCGGAGGATTGACGATTTCAGAAGCCCTGTCTAAAAAACTGCCGATGATTATTATTCAACCTATACCCGGTCAGGAGACAAGGAATTGCAGGGTCCTTACGGGATATGGCACAGCAGTGCGCGCTAACAATGTTAAACAGGTGCTTGCGAATGTAAGAGACTTTATAAATTATCCAGAAAGAATAATAGGCATGAAGACGAGGAGCAGTCTTTTGTCTTATCCCGGGTCTGCAAAGGATATCGCAAATTTTATCAGCGGAGGTCTTAATTGAAGATAGATCTGGCAAAGAAATTTAAAAAAGATTTTTTTGATATTATAAAGATGGTTGGAACCGCGGCTGACAAAAAGAAACTATCCGCCTATATAGTCGGCGGACTGGTAAGAGACATGCTTTTGTCAGTAAAAAATTATGACCTTGATTTTGTCATAGAGGACGACGCGATAGAATTCGCCAGGGATTTAAATAGGCGGCTAAAAGGAGATCTAAAGACGCACAGGGCCTTTGGCACGGCTACTATTTCTCTCAAGGGTATTAGGTTAGATATTGTTACTGCCAGACAGGAGATATATAAGAGGCCCGCGGCATATCCGGACGTGGAACCAGCCACAATAAAAGAGGATTTATTCAGAAGAGACTTTACAATAAACGCCATGGCGGTTTCCATCAATAAGAAAAGTTTTGGAGAGATCGTTGATTTTCACGATAGCTGTAAAGATTTGAAAAAAAAGTTAATCAGGGTAATGCACGATAAAAGTTTTATGGATGATCCTACTAGGATTTTCAGGGCCGTAAGATTTTCAGTTAGATTTGGTTTTAAAATAGAGCCGCACACCAGAAAATTGATAAAGGATGCCATTTTGAAAGGCATGCTCGGAAAAGTCAACCGCGGCCGCATCAGAAAGGAGATGCGGCTTTTATCAAAAGAAAAAAGCCCGCTTAAGTGCATGCAGGCATTTTCAAGGCTCACGCAATAATACAGTCACTAGGGGGAGGGCGAGATGGGGATAAGGTCTGATAGGGTGCAGGTGCAGATGAAGAAGGAGCTTTCCATAATTTTGCAAGAGGACCTAAAAGACCCGCGCATAGGATTTGTTACCATAACAAGGATAGACTTAACAGGCGATTTGAGGCATGCCAAGGTTTATTTTAGCGTACTGGGAGATGAAGCAAAACAGAAGGCCAGCGAAGAAGGCATCCAGAGTGCAATGGGTTTTATCAGGAAGCTCGTCGGAGAACGGTTAAAATTGAAATACGTACCAGAACTTTCTTTTAAACTTGATAAGTCAATAGAATACAGCATTGAGTTGGAAGAAACATTTGAAAGGATACGCAATGAGTTTAGCGGCAATAAAGACAGCGATAAAAAAGTTTAATAGATTTCTTGTATCGGCCCATATAAATCCTGAAGGGGATTCCATAGGAAGCCAGGTGGCTATGGCATCTTTGTTGAAAAAGCTGGGAAAAGACGTCGCAATCCTTAATGAAGGGCCTGTTCCACATATTCTGCGATTTATGAAAGGGACAGAAGGGATATTAAAAGAAATACCCTCTGGTTATAATTTCGAGGCAGCTATTATACTAGATTGTCCGGATATGACCAGAATCGGCAGCGCAGCGGAATACATAAAAAAAGACAAGGTTATTATAAATATAGATCATCACGTTTCTAATGAAAATTTCGGAAAGTACAATTGGGTTGACGTGGAATACTCAAGCGCGGGTGAAATAGTATTCCAATTGTTCAAGGCGTTTAAGTCAAAAATAGATTATGACGATGCAGTGGCAATGTATGTAGCCATAATGACAGACACAGGTTCTTTCAAGTATACCAACACAACTTCTAGGACTCATAAGGTGATAGCTGAGCTCATCGAGGCCGGAGTCAAACCTTATGATATATACAGCCGTATCTATGAAACGAGCAGTCTTCAGGATACAAGCCTTCTTGGTGAGGCGCTCCAGACCTTAAAGGTTAGTGATGACGGAAAGATAGCGTGGCTGTGGGTTACTAAAGAGATGCTAAAGAAAACAAACGCATCCCTTGAAGGCACTGAGGGCATAATAAATTTTGCGCGCTCTATAGAAGGCTCGGAGATAGCAATACTTTTTAGGGAAACTGGAACAAAAGATAGAGTAAAGGTCAGTTTCAGGTCAAAGGGAAACGTGGACGTGAATAAACTGGCTGCATTTTTTAGCGGAGGCGGGCATGCCACGGCAAGCGGCTGTACTGTTTTCGGCACTGTAGAAGCAGTTGAGAAAAAAGTACTGAGTAAAGCGCAAGAGATCTTGGAGTAAACTTTTTTATCTTAGAGATTGATTCGTCCTTCGACCAAAGCTCAGGACGAAACCCTGAGCGTAGTCGAAGGGTTTCGCTTCGCAATGACATTTTTCTGGGTGTATAAAAAAATATGGATGGAATATTAGTTGTCAATAAGCCCGCTGGTATTACGTCGCATGACGTAGTAGATATTATCAGGCGAAGATTTAAAGTAAAAAAGGTTGGGCACGCAGGTACCCTGGATCCAATGGCGACAGGAGTCCTTGTTGTTCTTATCGGTAAGGCGACTAAATTATCAAACACTTTTATTAATGACAACAAAGAATATGTCGCGACGCTTTTTATTGGCAGGAGTACTGATACACAGGATTCTACAGGGAGGATAGTAGATGAAAGGCCTTTCAATGGCCAGGATACCGCGATCATAAAAGAGATATTGAGTGGATTTATAGGCGCGAGGGAACAAGTGCCGCCAATGATATCCGCGAAAAAATACAAGGGCATTAAATTATATCAGCTTGCGCGTAAAGGAAAAATAGTAGATAGGAAGCCTTGCCTTATAAAAATACATGAAATAGAAGCGCTGGATTTTAAGCCTCCTGAAATTATATTTCGCGTAAGGTGCTCAAAAGGTACTTACGTCAGGACATTATGTGAAGATATTGGCAGGGCCATGGGGTATCCTGCCCATATGTCAGGCCTTACAAGGACAGCCTCGGGTAGATTTACGCTGGGAGAGGCTAAAGGACTGGAAACCGTCAGTGAAAAGGATATACAGCCCATTTAAGATAAAGAGAGTGGTAGCGGCCATAGGCGTATTTGATGGCGTGCATCAAGGCCATCAGAAGATACTTAAAAAGGCCGTAGGCATTGCTTCTAGAACTTACATGAAGAGCCTCGCTGTAACATTTCACCCTCATCCACGGGAGGTTCTTAATCCTAATCTAAGGATCCCTCTTTTAACATCGACCGCCCACAAAAACAAATTGATAGAAAAAATGGGAATAGATCTTTTGCTCGATTTAAAATTTACAAAGAGTCTGGCAAAGATGGATGCGGAAGATTTTGTCATAAAAATACTGGTAAACAGTCTGAATATCAAAGGCCTTGTTGTGGGGAAAAATTTTTTATTTGGACGTAAAGGCAGAGGCGATTTTAAACTGCTAAAATCGATGGGCATGAAATACGGGTTCAGGCTGTTTGGCGTAAGGCCTCTGAAAGTAAAAGGGGCAAGTGTATCAAGCACAAAGATACGAAAGGCAATCGAAAAAGGGGACTTGCGCTCAGCATCTCTTATGCTGGGTAGGCCCGTATCTATACTTGGTACCGTAGTGAGCGGCAGGAAAATCGGCAGAAAACTCGGTTTCCCTACGGCAAACATTAATCCCCGCCACGAGGCTATTCCTCCGGACGGGGTTTACGCAGTGGATGCTCTTATATGCGGCAAAAGATATAAAGCAATATTGAATATCGGCATACGCCCGACATTCAATATAAAAAGAGAACCTACGATCGAGCTATATATATTTAAATTTAGTAAAAATATTTATAGAAACAATGTGGAAATTATATTTAAATATAAAGTCAGGAACGAAAGAAAATTTAGATCTGTTGAATTACTGAAGAAACAGATTAAAAAAGATATCTTAAGGGCTGGTCAGACATACCATATTTAGACCCCTTCATTAACGCAACCCCATTATATAGTGTAAGTTGAAAAAAAGAAAATTTTGCCTTGACACGTATACGGCATTCGTGTAAACTTTTATTACGTAGTGGCAGAAAGTGGAGCAAAGTGGAGGATAGATGTTTTACGGAGAATATGAACATACACTTGATAGAAAAGGCAGACTCATAATACCATCTAAATTCAGGGATGCGATCAAGGAGCATTATATCGAACGTTTTTTTATTACGCGCGGCCTTGACAAATGTTTATTTATGTTTGCCGAGGACGAGTGGAAAATGCAGGAACAGAAGTTCAAGGCCATGTCGTTTACCAAATCAGAATCCAGGCGCTTTAACAGGTTGTATTTTTCAGGCGCCTGCGAAATGGTTCCTGACAAGCAGAGCAGGATTCTTATTCCGTCATACCTGAAAGAATATGCCAACATAAAAAGGGAGGTATATATTATCGGCATATCAAACCGTATCGAGATATGGAGTCATGATAGCTGGAGTGATTATTATTCCGCATCCAAGGACGGATTTGAGGATATTGCGGAAAAATTGATAGAGCTGGAATAGAGAGGAGTAGCGATGGATTCTCGCGGTCATAGTAGTTACATGGGGCAGAGGACAACAGATATACATTGTTTTAATATTCCCATCGAGCGTATACGCAAGACCAGGAGCCTCAATATTGACAGGCATTCTTGTTGTGTAAGCTGGGAAGTGTACAAAATCATGAAGAGCAATAATGGGAGAAAAATGTTTGCATAGTCCAGTACTTCTGGAGGAGGTCCTGCATTTTTTAAATCCAACACCTGGAAAAATTATTATAGACGCCACCGTAGGTGGAGGAGGCCATACTGAAGAGATTACTCGCCTGATACATCCTGGCGGCATGTTGATAGGCATGGACAGGGATTCAGAATCCCTGAAAATAGCGCACGAAAGACTTAAGGGTTTTCAAACCACTGTAAAACTTATAAATAAAAATTTCAGAAACATTAAAGATGTTATGACAACCTTAGGGATAGGAGAAACAGATGGAATTTTATTTGATCTGGGTATATCTAGCATCCAACTGGAAGCAGAAGAGAGAGGATTCAGTATAAGACATAGCGGACCTTTGGATATGCGCATGGATAGAAGCGAGTGCCTTACCGCAAAGGATCTTGTAAATACACTTAGCGAAGAAGAGCTTTCAAGCCTGATAAGGGAATTTGGCGAGGAAAGGTTTCATAGGCGGATAGCGCGCCGCATAATTACAGAGAGAAGAAGGAAGTTAATAGAGACTACCGCGGAATTGACCAAGATTGTCTGTCGTAGCGTGCCGCGCGGAAGTAAATGGCAAAGGATTCATCCTGCCACCCGCACTTTTCAGGCGCTTCGCATAAGCGTAAATAAAGAGCTTACTGCTATAGAAGAAGCCTTAAACGCGGCCCCGGACATTCTTAGGCCAGGCGGAACGCTTTGTATAATATCATTTCATTCGCTTGAAGACAGGATCGCAAAGAATATATTGAAAAAGTTTAAATCACAGGGAATCTTTCGTATCCTTACAAAAAAGCCGGTGACAGCAGGGGATAAAGAACTATCACAAAATCCGCGCGCAAGGAGCGCGAAGCTTCGGGCCGCAGTAAAGCTGTAGAAACGAAGTCCGCCGCGCTTTATGGCAGGCAAAATTACGCACCGGAGAAAGAATAGCATGAAAGAGAATTTCAGGACATATAAGGCTATGGGGTTTATATTTATACTTACTCTTATGATGCTCGCGTATGTAAATCAGCAGGTACTTATCTATCAGATGGGCTTGAGGGTCAAAGATAATTACCAGGTTTACTCAAAGTTAGTTGACCACAATAAAATATCGGTATATAATGTCCTTAATTTAAAATCGCCTGTCAGCCTTCAAAGGAAACTTTTATCCAAAAAGGTGGAATTGGACATGCCCCGCAAATGGCAGGTGGTCAAACTTGAAAATTCCCCGGAGAAGTTTGTTCATAAAGAAGCAGCGAAAAAAGGCCTCTTTGCCAATCTGTTTGTCGTCAGTCGGGAAGCTGAGGCCAGCCCGAACATAAATAGTCTTGTTCCGTTGAGTTATTAGTTAGTTTGCGATTGGTGTATGGCGCCATAAAAGGTTTTTGTGTACAAACTAGTTGCCCCCCGAATTAGGAAGGTTTTATATTTTTTAGTCGCTTTGTTTGTGCTTTTATCTGTAAGGCTTTTCTTTGTACAGCTAGGCGCAGCAAGGCCCCTGTCGAAATTAGCTTCAGACCAGTATAAAACGTATTTTTGCCTCCTGCCGCGGCGTGGTGTTATTTACGACTGCCGAAAAAAGGAACTTGCCATATCTATAAATCTTAGCTCAATATTCGCGGACCCCCTTATGATAGAAAACAAGGAATCCGCAGCGGATAAACTCGCAAAAGTCCTGAGCATGGACAAAGAAAATGCGCTATCAAAGTTAAAAGAGGGACAGCGCTTTGTCTGGCTTGCGCGTAAGGTCCAGCCTGATATAGAAAAGGCTGCCAGGGCGCTTTCTATTAAAGGAATAGGTTTTATAAAAGAACCTCAGCGCGTCTACCCGAATGGCGAACTGGCAAGTCATATTATAGGGTTTGTGGGTATAGATGATAAAGGCCTTGAGGGCGTGGAGCTTATGTTCGATAAGTTTCTAAAAGGCACAGTCGGATGGCGTTATTCAATAAGAGACGCAAAACGCCGCGAGGTCCCTGGCTATGAATACAAGGAGATCCCTCCGGCAGATGGAAACGATATAATTCTTACGATAGATAGCATAGTGCAGGCATTTACAGAGAGAGAGCTCGACAGCGCTGTTAAAAAATGTAATGCTAAAGGCGGCACAATAATAGTCATGGCCCCCTATACAGGTGAAATAGTGGCCCTTGTCAATAGACCTACCTATGACCCCAATAATATAAAGGGATATAGCGTTGATGCCAGGCGCAACCGCGCGCTTTGTGATTTTTTTGAACCTGGATCAAGTTTTAAGATAGTTACAGCCAGTGCTGTTCTCGAAGAAAACGTAGTCCAGCCAGAGGAAGAATTTTTCTGCGAGAACGGAGAGTTTAAATGGAGCAGGCATGTATACCATGATCACACGCCTCATGGCTGGCTTGCCTTCAGGGATGTAATTAAGTATTCCTCAAACATAGGGACTATGAAGTCAGCTATGAAATTGGGCGAAGACAGATTATACAGGTATATCAAGCGTTTTGGTTTTGGTAAAAAAACAGATATAGACCTGCCGGGCGAGGTAGAGG
This sequence comes from Candidatus Omnitrophota bacterium, assembly GCA_043822665.1. Classification (GTDB taxonomy): domain Bacteria; phylum Omnitrophota; class Gorgyraeia; order Gorgyraeales; family Gorgyraeaceae; genus JAHIEN01. Next base: position 17,820 of record JBDRBM010000010.1, on the reverse strand, counting down.
GCATAACGCGGCCAGTAAAACAGTGGTCAAAGCTTTCTTTGTGTAGTATCTCTATGGGGCAGGAAGTTACAGTGACGGCGTTACAGCTTGCGTGTGCCGTATCCAGCATTGCGAATGGCGGTTATTATGTAAAACCCAGGATTATCGAAAGGATACAGGATAAGACAGGCCAGGTCATAGAAGAGTTTGAGCCGAAACAGATACAGAGGGTCATCTCTGAGGAAACAGCCGAAAAGTTAAGGACTATATTGCGCGGCGTAGTTGAGGGAGGAACAGGCAAACTCGCCGAAGTAAAAGGGTATTATCCCGCGGGGAAGACAGGGACTGCCCAGAAGATAGAGCCAAACGGTGTTTATTCGCACAGAAAGTTTACGGCGTCTTTCATAGGTTTTTTACCTTATGACAAACCCAGATTTGTGGTAGTGGTTGTTATGGATGAACCGCGGCCGTATTATTACGGCGGCACTGTGTGTGCCCCTGTTTTTAGAAATGTAGCGAGTCAGTTAATGAGATACTATAAAATAGAACCCTTATCTTGACTTGATATAGTAAGAAATTCCTTTTTAACTCGTTGTAGGGGCGTCATTTATGGCGCCCGTTGATGCGGGTCGGATGAATCCGACCCCTACAAAGTTCGCCCGAAGGGCGTTAAATTTATAGTATAGGAATTTCCTTTTTGTAGGCACACATTAGTAGGGGACCCTTAAGGGTCCCCTACTAATGTGCTTAACTTGACAAAAGTTACAATGTAAGTTTCGTCAAGTTAAGCGTAATATGAGGCATTATGAAACTGAGCAACATACTTAACAATATCAATGGAATAAAGAAAATCGATGGGAAGGTTTCTATAGATATAAGCGGTATTGCCAGCGATTCTAAGGCTGTAAAAGATGGAGATCTTTTTATAGCTGTGAAAGGCGCTCGGTTTAACGGGGCGGAATTCATAGAAGAGGTTATAGACAGAGGGGCCGTGGCTATTGTTATGGACATAAAAGACAGCGCAGACTTTTTGCATAAAAAAGGACCTACCTTTATATATTCGGAAGACGCCAGGCGCGCGCTTTCTGAGATTTCAAGGGAGTTTTACGGGGATATTTCTTCTAAGATGTGTCTTATAGGGGTAACCGGAACAAATGGAAAGACCACGGTCACGTATTTATTAGAGCGTCTCTTTGATGAAAAATCCGAGAAGACAGGTGTAATAGGCACTATAAATTACAGGTTCGGCAATCGTTTAATACCAGCAGTAAACACTACCCCTGGGGTATTAGATTTATATTTTCTTTTAAGCAGCATGCTGAAAAATAACATAAAAAACTGCATACTTGAAGTATCGTCACATTCGCTTGACCAGGGCAGGGTAGATACCTTGCAGTTTGATATAGCAGTGTTTACTAATCTTACAACAGAACATATGGATTATCACAAGGGTATGGAGAATTATTTCCTTTCTAAGCTGAGGCTTTTTTCAAAAATAAAGAACGGTGGATTCGCGATTGTGAATAAAGATGATCCGTTCTCGGGCAGAATTATCGATAGTGTAAAAAAAGAGAAAAAGGCAAAGGTAATCACTTATGGCATTGAGCAAGAAACAGATATAAGGGCAGAAGGCATAGAGTTTTTTGCAGAAGGCCTGAGTTTTAATCTCTGTATAGCAGCATGCGCAATGCCGAACCTTGCGCATCCTGCGGCCTTATATATGGACTCCATCGCTATTAAATCTTCTCTGGTAGGCCGGCATAATATATATAATATTTTAGCAGCAAGTGCATGTGGTATAGCCATGGGCATGGGTTTGGATGAGATACAAAAAGCTGTGGCAAGAGTTGTCTCTTTGCCTGGCAGGCTTGAGAAGATAAACTGTGGTCAGGATTTTCTTGTATTCGTGGATTATGCTCATACAGAAAATGGCCTTGAAAATGCGCTGAATGCGCTACGTGAGATGAATCCAAAGAGGCTTCTCTGCGTATTTGGCTGTGGTGGAGACAGAGACAAGACAAAGAGATCGGCAATGGGCAGGCTTGCGACTTACCTGTCAGACAAGGTATTTATAACAAGTGATAATCCGAGGCAAGAAGGCCCCTTAGATATCATAAATGAAATCACTAGCGGCATAGACAATAGTAAGAGCAACTATATAGTAGAGGTGGATAGATATAGGGCTATAGAAGAGGCCCTTAAAGAGGCGCGGACAGGAGATATAGTGCTGGTAGCGGGTAAGGGCCATGAAACATGTCAGATATTTAAAGACGTTACCATGCCTTTTGATGATAGAGAAGTGGTGAGGAAGATATTATCTATGTTACAGAATACATGCGAGATGTAGCCGCAAAGCTTATAAAAGGAGGGGATTATGTTTACAGTTAAGGATATCCTGGTTTCGACAGGGGGCAGTATTCTATCGGGAGAAGAAAATGATATGCTCGTAGGTGTTTGTACTGATACTCGCAGGCTAAAACCAGGCGAACTTTTTGTAGCCATAAAAGGCGACAGGTTTGACGGTCATAATTTCATACTCGATGCCGTATCTAGGGGCGCGGGCGGAGTGCTTGTCCAGGATGGATGCATTACGAATTCCAATTTTGACATGCAGAAAGTCTCTTTTATATCCGCGCGCGATACCATAAAGGCGCTCGGTGATATCGCGCGTTTTCACAGAGCCAGGTTTACGATACCTCTCTTAGGCATTACAGGTTCGAATGGAAAGACCACGACCAAAGAGATGCTGGCCGCGATACTTGCGAAGAAATTTAATGTCCTTAAGAACTTTGGCACGGAAAATAACCGCATTGGAGTTCCTCTTACGCTCATGAGACTAAACGCAGAACACAAAATTGCGGTTCTGGAGATGGGTACAAACCACCTTGGCGAGATCAAGCGGCTTTCTGAGATAGCCATGCCAACCATTGCTGTTATCACAAATATAGGGCCTTCACATCTGGAACATCTTAAAGATATAGAAACTGTCTTAAAGGCTAAATGCGAAATATTAGAGTTTCTCTCTGGGGGGGAGGGCCGGGTTATAATTAACGGCGACGATGAATCACTTTCTACTATAAAAACTGCCTTAAAGGTTGTAAGATTCGGACTCAATAAGGATTTTGATTTTTATGCCGATAAGATTAATCTTGAGCCAGACGGGATAAGTTTTAGGCTTAACGGGGAGTGGGATATAGAGATAGGCCTTGTGGGCCGGCATAATGTCTACAATGCGCTTGCTGCAATAGCTTCAAGCTGGGATTTTGGTATATCCATTGATGATATAAGAGATGCTCTTAGGGAATTCAGAGTTCCAAATATGAGGATGGAGGTCAAGAGGTTGGGGGATATAAAGATAATAAATGATACTTATAACTCTAACCCGCTCTCAATGAGGCAGGCGATAGAGTCATTGAAGGACATGACTACAAAAGGCAGAAAAATTCTGGTTGCGGGAGATATGCTTGAACTCGGGAATCTATCCGGGAGGTTCCATCACCTTGTAGGCAGACAGGCAGCGGAATCAGGTATTGATCTTATAGTGGCGGTTGGTAAACTTGCAGAACACATCTCAAACGGCGCTCAGGAAGCAGGTATGAGCGGTAAAAAGATAAAGATGTGTAATATTACAAAAGAGGCATGCGCGACAGTGTTACAGTTGATAAAAAAAGGAGATACTGTTTTGGTTAAGGGCTCCAGGGCGATGAAGATGGAGCAGATAGTAAACGAACTGGAGGCGCAGTTTACCTCATCAGGGAATCGTTAAGATTACATCCCTTTGAGAGGGACAGGGCGAGTTAACTTAAATTATGTTATATTATTTATTATATCCTTTAAGAGAATACTTTTTTATCTTCAATGTCTTTAAATATATAACATTCAGAGCGACATTTGCCAGTATCACCGCATTCTTAATAACAGTTATCTTTGCTCCTCCTGTAATACGAAGGTTAAAGGTCCTCAAGATAGGGGAAACTGTAAGGGGAAAAGAATGCCCGGGCCTCTACGATTTACACAAAGGAAAACAGGGCACGCCTACCATGGGAGGCATCTTGATTTTAATCGGGATTTTCGCTTCCACGCTATTGTGGGCTGATATAAAGAATAATTTTGTATTATTAGCGCTTATGGTAACAGGCTGGCTTGGCGGCGTGGGTTTTCTCGACGATTATAAAAAGCTTATCTCTAAATCCGGAAAAGGTAAAAGGGGCCTGAATAAAAGAACAAAACTTTTATCGCAGGTGTTTGTGAGTTTAATCATAGGTGTCTTTCTTTATACTAATCCTAAGACCAGTACGATCATAGAGATGCCTTTTTTAAAAGAACTTGCCATTAACCTTGGTATTTTCTATATACCGTTTGTTATACTCGTTATAACCGCTTCATCCAACGCCGTTAATCTTACTGACGGGCTGGATGGACTGGCCATAGGTTGTATTACATTGACAGCCATAGCTTATACAGGCTTGAGCTATGTGGCAGGCCATATCCAATTTGCGCAATACCTCGGGATATATCATCTTCCAGAGGCAGGGGAGCTTAGCGTGTTTTGCGCTGCTATGGCCGGCTCAGGCCTTGGATTTTTATGGTATAATTCATTTCCGGCTTCGATATTTATGGGTGATACAGGCGCGTTAGCATTGGGAGGCGCCATAGGCACCGTCGCTGTTTTTATAAAAAAAGAGATAATATTATTGCTGGTAGGCGGCATATTTGTAATAGAGTCTGTTTCAGTTTTGATACAGATCATCTCTTTTAGGTTCACCGGCAAAAGGGTATTCAAAATCGCGCCGCTCCATCACCATTTTGAGATGTGTGGATGGGCAGAGTCAAAGGTGACAGTGAGGTTTTGGATAATAGCAATAATACTGGTACTTCTAAGCTTCGCTACCCTGAAGCTTCGTTAAAGGGATGGCGCCTAATTTAATATAGTAGGAAATTCCTTTTTAAGTCGTTGTAGGGGCGTCATTTATGGCGCCCGTTGATGCGGGTCGGATGAATCCGACCCCTACAAAGTTCGCCCGAAGGGCGTTAAATTTATAATATGAAAAATGTAATTGTTGTTGGTTTAGCTAAAAGCGGGGTTGCTGCTTCCAGGCTATTGGCAGAGCGCGGGGATACTGTCTTTATTACAGAAATAAAGGACAATCCTGAAATACGTTCAAGTGTAGATTTATTGATCAAAGAAAACGTAGTCAGCAAGGATAATATTGAAATCGGTTCTCATGCAGCCGGTTTTATTAAAAAGGCAGGCCTGATGGTAGTCAGCCCCGGCGTAGCAATAAATTCTCCTATCGTTAGACTTGCTAATGATAGAAATATACCCGTGATCGGTGAATTAGAGCTGGCGTATTCTATGTGCAAGGCGCCTATCATAGCTGTAACTGGAACAAGCGGTAAGACGACAGTTACGACTCTGATAGGCCAAATGTTAAAAAGACAAGGGCTTGATGCCGTTGTGTGTGGTAATATTGGCAATCCGTTTTGTGGCGAGATAAAAAAGATAAAAAAGAATTCTATTGTTGTGTTGGAAGCAAGCTCTTTTCAGCTCGAATGCGTTAAAACATTTAAACCATGGATTAGCATTGTATTGAATATATCTGATAACCACCTCGATAGACATAAAGACCTGGAAGAATATATATCACTAAAGGCAAGGATTTTTTTAAATCAGGACAAGGATGATTTTACTTTCCTGAACAAAAAAGACAAAATACTCAAGTCACTGATCCCAGGTATTAAATCCAAAGTAGAATTTTTCAATGAATATAAGGATTTTAGCGGAAGGCATGACGTGCGGAATGAAAATTATCTTGCTGCTATGTCAGCGGCTTCTTTGGCAGGCGCGGGCGAAGAGGCGATGCTTGAAGTGATATCCGGCTTTAATGGTATAGAACACAGACTGGAGCATGTAGCGATGGTCAAAGGGATATATTTTATAAATGATTCAAAGGCAACTACTGTTTCAAGCGTTGAATGGGCCTTGAAATCTTTGGATGGGCGCATAATACTGATCATGGGAGGAAGATATAAGGGTGGAGATTTCTCGAGGCTTGAAAAATCTATAAATGAAAAAGTGAGTCGTGTTATTGCTATAGGCGAGGCAAGGCCTAGGATCAAAAAAGACCTGAGCCGTCTCGATAATGTCTTTGAAGAAGAGGATTTGGAGGATGCTGTAAGAAACGCTTTTAATAATGCCGCAGAAGGCGACAAGGTATTATTGTCGCCAGGCTGTTCGAGTTTTGATATGTTTAAAAATTATGAAGAACGGGGTAAGGCCTTTAAAGAGCTCTGCTTAAAGCTGCAATGAATAGAGAATCACAAGGGTTAATGATAGTTGCGAGCGTACTGATATCTATAGGTATCGTCATGGTCTATTCTGCCTCCAGCTGTTATGCATACGAGAAATTTTATGATAGCGCGTATTACCTAAAAAGGCACTCAGCCCATTTAATAATAGGGCTTTTTCTTGCTCTAGCGGCGCTGAGGATAGATTATAGAAAATTAAGGGACTACACGAAACCATTGCTCCTATTGGCAATATTAGTCCTTCTTTTTTCATTTGTCCCCGGCATAGGACATGAGGCAGGCGGCGCGAAAAGATGGGTTAAAGTTGGAGGGTTCGGATTTCAGCCGTCGGAATTCGCGGGGCTTTTTTTGATTATCTATCTTGCGGGGGCGCTTGAAAAAAAACAAGGGTATATCAGAAATTTTTTTTATGGTTTTATGCCGCCGTTAGTAGCAGCTGGTGCCGTGGTTTTATTAATACTGGCGCAGCCCGACCTTGGCAGCGCCGCGACACTCCTAGCCGTCTCAACTATCATGCTTTTTACGGCAGGCACAAATATGGCATATTTTATACCTTTTATCGCGATATCATTTCCCGCGTTCTATTTTCTTGTATTAAAGGTCCCGTACAGGTTGAGGCGCATAGTGGGTTATCTGGATCCATGGAGCGATATGCAGGGAACAGGATTTCAGATAGTGCAGTCTTTTTTGGCGCTTGGCTCAGGCGGTATTTTAGGTTTAGGACTTGGCGCTTCAAGGCAGAAGCTTTTTTATCTGCCACAGGCGCATACGGATTTTATATTTTCTATAATAGGAGAAGAGATAGGTCTTATAGGCACCCTCAGTATAGTATTTTTATTTATCGTTTTCATATGGCTGGGCATAAGGATTTCAATAAAGGCCAGGGATTTGTTCGGAAAATTCCTGGCGCTGGGTATTGTAGTAAATATAGGATTAAAGGCGTTTATTAATATTGCTGTTTCAACAGGCGCGATACCTACGAAAGGATTGCCTTTGCCTCTTATAAGCTATGGCGGCACAGCGCTTGTATTGAATATCATAGGGGTAGCGCTTTTGCTGAACATATCAGAGAGGTAAAGGGGCAGAGCAAGCTCTGCGGCTACAAATACGCGATATGATGTAGCCGCAAAGCTTGCTCTGCCTGAATTATTATGAAAATATTTATTGTTGCGGGAGGAACAGGGGGGCACCTTTTTCCAGCTATAAGACTGGCAGAAGAGCTTTTATTGCGCAAGGACATAGAGATCTTATTTATTACATCCTCCCGCAGGCAGGATAAAGAGATACTGCGGGAAAAAAATATAAAGTTTCAGACTTTACCAGTAATCGGTATGCGCCGTGGAGGAAATATATTCGCTATTTTAGATTTTCTGGCAATGCTTTTTGTTGGGACTATTAAATCGATATATCTCATAGCGCGTTACAGGCCAGGTTCCGTAATAGGTTTTGGCGGGTTTGTGTCAGGCCCGATAGTACTTATCGCGTCTTTGTCAGGCGCGAAGACTGTGATACATGAGCAGAATGTATTTCCGGGAAAGACAAATCTATTGCTGTCGAAGTTCGTGGATAGAATTGCTGTAAATTTCAAGGAGTCAATAGAATATCTAGAGGGATTTGAATCAAAGGTTGTTATTTCAGGGAATCCTCTGCGCCGTGATCTTAAACGCGCCAAAAAAACAGACGATGGGTTTGTTGTTCTTGCGATGGGAGGAAGTCAGGGCGCTCATACCTTAAACATGCTTGTGCCTGAGGCATTAAACCTGATAGAACCCTCGAAAAAAAACATGCTGGAGGTAATACATATTGCGGGCCAGAGGGAAACTCACGACGTTGAAAATGCGTATAAAGACAGGGGCATTGCTAATAGAGTATTCGCCTTTACGTATGATATGGGCAAAATTTACAGCGAATGCGATTTTGTCATAGCAAGGGCTGGGGCTACGACTGTATCAGAGCTAATGTACCTGGCAAAGCCTTCGATACTGATACCATACCCTTTTGCGGAAGGTCATCAGAAATTGAATGCAATGGTTCTGGAGCGTTCAGGCCTTGCTGTTATGGCGGAGGAACAGGATCTGAATGCCGAAACTCTGCGCGACATAATTACAAGGCTTATGGATAAAAGAACACTGGCTTTTATGTCAGAAAAGGCCGCTTGCATGGATAATGACAAAGCCTGTGATATTTTAATAAAAGAGGTACTCGGTGGATAAAAAAAAGACGATTCATTTTATAGGCATAGGCGGCGCTGGAATGAGCGGTATCGCGGAGGTATTTTACCGCTGCGGCTACTCTGTTCAGGGTTCTGACATAAAAGAGACAAAGGTCACAAACAGGTTAAAGTCCCTTGGCATACGCGTAAATGAATTTCATGCCGCCGAAAATATAAAAGGTTCAGATTATGTTGTTTACTCCTCTTGCATAGGAGATGAAAACCCTGAGTTTAAAGAGGCAAAAGATAAAGGTATAAAGATAGTAAGGCGCATAGAGGCGTTAAACATGCTGATGGGAGATAAAAAGGTTATAGCTGTGTCAGGCGCCCATGGTAAGACGACTACTACGTCGCTCATCTCGTATTTATTGATAAAATCAGGGCTGGACCCAACTGTGTTCATAGGAGCAGATGTATCTTTTCTCGACGGTAATGCGCATTTTGGCCAGGGTGAGATCGCAGTAACAGAGGCAGATGAATCAGACGGCTCTTTTCTGCATCTTAAGCCGTTTTATAGTGTAAGCACAAATATAGACATGGAACACATGGATTATTATGCCACTATGGACGAGATCATGATGTCCTACAGAAAATTTATAGAGAATACAAGAGAAGATGGCAGGGCGTTTATATGCGCTGACGATAGTTTGTTGGAAGAGATAACAAGAAATAGTCCGAAGAAAATCACACGCTACGGAATTTCTCGCGGGTCAGATGTCAGGGCTGAAAAAATAGAGCTTATGGGCCTGAATGGTTCTCGGTTTGATCTTGTTATTGGGAATAAAACTCTGGGAAATGTTAGTCTGCCGATAATGGGCCTTCATAATATCCTGAACAGCCTTGCGGCAATAGCGGTTGCCATGGATCTGGGCGTGGATTTCTCGCTGATACAGGATGTTATCAAGGATTTCAAAGGCGCGGAACGAAGATTTAAGATTACAAATATTGGTTCGGATATCATTGTAATAGATGATTACGCGCATCACCCTACTGAAATAAAGGCGACGCTTAAGATCCTGGAAAATTCAGACAGAAGGATAATAGCTGTATTTCAGCCTCACAGATATTCGAGGACTAAGTATCTCAGGGAGCAGTTCGGCAGATGTTTTGACCTTGTTGACTATCTTATAATCACGGATATTTATTCAGCATACGAAAACCCTATAGACGGCGTGAGCGCGCTGGATCTATGTGAGAACACCAGAAGGTGCGGCCATAAAAACGTTCATTTTGTGTCAAAAGATGATATAATAAAGCATCTTGTAGATGTGGTGCGGCCAAAAGACGCGGTGTTTATACTTGGCGCCGGAGATATTGGAGAAATGCCAGATAAGATAGTAAAAGCCCTTAAAGGAGCGCATTCAGGTAATGCTAAGATGTGAATATGGCAAGCTATTATCGAGTCATACGACATTAAGAATAGGCGGCCCTGTCTTCTGTTGGATTGAACCAGAAAATATCAGTGATTTATTCGAATCTATCGCAATGGCAGAGGACAGAAAAAAAGCCTTTGCCATAATGGGCAGAGGTTCTAACGTCCTGGCGGCAGCGCAAGGGTTTGACGGCGTCGCGGTCTATCTGAACAAGGGTTTTGATTTTATAGAGAAAGAGGGAGAGGATGTTGTGAAGGTTGGCTCAGGCCTACCCCTTTCTCTATTAGTAGAGAGAACTACTGAGTGGGGATTGACAGGCTGTGAGTTTTTGGCAGGCATACCAGGCTCTTTTGGCGGGGCGTTATTTATGAATGCCGGAACCCGCGACGTAGACAATCCGGAAATAATGAGAGAAGCAAAAGATATAGTGCTTGACGCGGCCGTCCTTGACATAAAAACTAAGGAAAAAGCTACGCTGAAGAAAAATGAGATCGCGTTTAAATATCGCGCGTCAGGCCTTGATGGAAAATGCGTAATTTCAGGCAGGCTGAAGCTGGATAAGGCAGATAAGTCAGCAATAGAAAACAGGGTAAAATGTTTTATGAAAAAACGCGAGTGGATTAAAATGCTTGGTTTTCCGTCAGCGGGAAGCGTATTTAAGAACCCTGCCAACGCTAAGCCTGCCGGCAGGTTGATAGAAGAATGCGGCCTTAAAGGCGCGAAAGTAGGCGGGGCCGAGATTTCAAATGCCCACGCTAATTTTATTGTGAATACCGGAAACGCAACCTCAAATGATGTAATAAAATTAATAGAACAGGTAAGAAGCCGGGTAAACGAGAAATTTGGGATAAACCTGGAGTTGGAGCTTAAGGTATTATGAGGGTATCAGGAAATTGAATAATCAGGGACTGCATACGATGTCATTGCGAGGCACGAAGTGCCGAAGCAATCTCTGACGATAAAGATTGCTTCGTCGGCCTTCGGCCTCCTCGCAATGACGCTAATTTGGACAGCTATGAGTTATGATGTTAGATTGAAACGTGTTGGTGTTTTGATGGGCGGCCCGTCCTGTGAACACGATATCTCTATAAAGTCTGGGACAGCTGTCTGTAAGGCTTTAAAGGATAGTGGTATTAAGACAGTGCCGCTGGAATTGGTAAAATCTTCTACCATGAATGGCTATAGGGGCCATGTTGCAGAGACGATACGTTCATCTGATATAGATTTGGCATTTATAGCCCTTCACGGCGAGTTTGGAGAGGACGGATGTGTCCAGGAAGTCTTGGAAAGCTTGAAGATACCTTATACAGGAAGCAGGATAAAGGCCTCAAAGCTGGGTATGGACAAGGTAAAATCAAAGGCTATTTTTGAATTAAATAATATTCCGACTCCGCGCTACAGGGTGATCGACCAGCTTGGCAAGGCTGACCCTTGTCAAATTAAAGCTTGGCAAGATTCGGCCCTGCCAAGCTTGATCAAAGAATTAGGCCTGCCTTTTGTTATAAAGCCTTCAGACGAAGGTTCAAGTATAGGCCTGTCAATAATAGAATCAGAGGCGGAATTTACTGACGCTTTCAATAGAGCCTTGGAGTATAGTGATAAGGTGATAATAGAAGAGTATGCGGAAGGCCGCGAAGTCACTGTAGGTATATTGGAAGACAAGGCATTACCAGTTGTTGAGATAATGCCGCTCAAAAGATTTTTTGATTTTGAGGCTAAATATGAAAAAGGCATGACCGAGTACAATGTGCCTGCTGATATAGATTCAGCGGCATACGCGGCCTGTCAGAAGATTGCTTTAGAGGCGCACAAGGCGATTGGCGCGAGATTTTTTTCGCGCGTTGATATGGTGCTGGGCAAATATAATAATCCTACAGTGCTAGAGGTAAACACAATACCTGGTCTTACAGAGACAAGCCTGCTGCCGAAGGCCGCCCAAGCAGCCGGGATAAACTTTATTCAACTTGTATTTAAGATATTGGAGTCGGTATCATGGTAAAAGTAAAAAAGCAAAGAGTCCGCGTAAAAAATAAAAACTCGATATTTCAAAGAAAAAAACCCATGGGCCCGAAAACTGTTTTAAAGTTTTTAGCCGGCGTGATGATGTTAACCGCCATTGGCCTTGGGCTGGTCAGGCTTAAATATATGTTCGTTGATTCTGACTATTTTCTTATCCAGGGCATTGACGTAAAACTCTACGATGAAAACGGAAGCCCAAGAAATCTTTATCTTAAAGATTTGAGCAAAGAAAATATAATAGGTACTAATATATTTTTTGTTGACCTCGGTTCTTTAAAAAACGAGATAGAGACAAATCATTCGGAACTTAAGGATGTTGTTGTGAGGAGAGTCTTGCCGAATATGTTAGCGGTAGAGGGTATATTGCGTAAGGCAGTCGCGCAGATACGTTCAGACAGATATTATCCTGTAGACAAAGAAGGCATGCTCCTCCCGGACGTGGTTAATTTTCCCAGCCCTGACCTGCCAATTATAACAGGCATAGGCATAAATCTCGCTAAGATTTCAAGATCCAGGCTTACTGAATTTGAAGAACAGAAGCTTCAAAACGCCCTTAATTTGATAAATGAGATAGCGGCCAATGATAAGCTGAAAGAATATAGATTAAAACTCGCGGATACAACTGATCCAGGCAACCTGACATTTTCTCTGGATACAATAAATGTAGAGATAAAGATAGGCAATTCTGATTTTCGAGAGAGACTCAATACCCTGGCTACAATAATAGGCCAGTTAGATACAGATATAAATAATTTTAAATACATTGACCTGCGTTTCGAGGACCCTATTATGGGTCCGAAATAGGAATGTTATGCGCGCGGATATAATTTGCGGTCTTGACATTGGTGCGTCTTCGATAAGGGCTTTAATAGGCCATACTTCCGGAGCTTCGTTAGAAAAAAAGAAAAAGAACCTTTTGGTGGATGCGCAGAGTGAAATACTGGGCTTTGCTGAATCTCCGACAAAGGGCTTTTCGAAAGGAGTTGTTTCAAATCTCAGTCTTCTGTCCGATGTCATAGAGGAAACCATATCCAGGGCAGAAGATGCCGCGCATTGCAGGGTGCGTAAGGTTATAACTAATATCGCGGGAGCGTATATGAAGAATTTTAAAAGCCGTGGTTCTGTCTATATATCTGACAGGCCGAGCGAGATTAGAGAACAGGATATAAAAAGGTGTATTGAATCGGCTAGGCTTATTGCTATGTCGCTGGATAGGGAGGTAGTTCATTTAATACCAGAGAAGTTTTATATCGACGATAAGATTGAGATAGATGACCCATTAGGTCTTTTTGGCTCAAAACTTGATGTAGATTTGAATATAGTTACGTCTTTGGTCAGCATATTACAGAATCTTACCAAGGCTATTAATCTTGCCGGTTATGAAGTGGAAGATATTATAGCGTCTGGTGTAGGCACAGCGCTGGCTGTATTTAATCGTCAAGAGCTGGAAGAAGGAGCGATATTGATAGATGTGGGTAAGGATCTCACTGAAGCAGCGTTGTTCATGGACGCGAAATTGAAAGATTGTTTTTATCTCCCCTTTGGCAGCGATGACTTGACTCAAGCTCTGCAGGATAATTTAAAGATAATGTTCAAAGAGGCAGAAGAATTAAGGATAAAACACGGCATAATCACAAAGAACAGCCACGAATTATTTGATGACAGCCAGATACTTATACCGTTGTCAAAGGATGAAACAGGCTCTGGTAGCGAAGATGCTCAGCCTGGTCACAAAAGATCGGAGGGAAACTGGGTAGATTCAGAACTATCAGACGCCGGGGCCTCTTCATTCATGAGGCCAGAAAAGGCTAATTCAGTTTCAAAACAGGAGATCTCAAATATCCTGTTTCCAAAAGCCGAAGAAATAATGCGGGATGTCTATAAAAAGATAATGCCGTTTCTTAAGCAGAAGAAAAAACTGCCCTGTATTTATGTGTTAGGTGGAGTATCAAAGATGGATGGTTTTGTAGAAGCAGTTGAGGAGATCTTCAAGGTCCCTGTTAATATGGGCAGAATTCGCGAGTCCGGGGATTTCCATGATGTGAATTTTGCCGCTGTCTTGGGCCTGATGAGATACGGCGCGTGCAAGGCAAGTGACAAAAAGCGCGGGAATATTTTTGATGTAAATAGTTTTGCTGGTAGAGTGCTGTCAAAAATCCAGTCTATATTTTCGGAATATTTTTAAGGGACCCTCTCCCCATCGGGGAGAGGGTTAGGGTGAGGGGGTAGTTAATGATAGGTATAATCGGCGCAGGAAACATGGGGAAGGCTATTGCGTTGAGACTCGATAAAAAGACAATAGTCAGTGACGTGGCCATGTCCAGATTGAAGGCCCTTAAAAATAGACGGATATTGACGACAATGGATAATATTGAACTATCGAGGCGTTCAAGAGTTGTTATCCTCGCGGTAAAACCCAAAGATATTACAGCAGTCCTAAAAGAGATAAAACCTTATATTACAGGCCAGCTTGTCATATCTATAGCCGCGGGCATTAAGACATCTTTAATAGAGAATGCGCTAGGCAGGGCACGGGTAGTCAGGGTAATGCCAAATATGCCTGCCCTCGTAGGCAGGGGCATTTCCGCGATTTCAGCAGGCAGGTTTGCGCTCAGAAAAGACCTTGCGGCAGCGCACAGCATTTTTCGAAAATTAGGCGATGCAATAGAGATTAAAGAATCTCTTATGGATGCAGTTACAGCTGTGAGTGGCAGCGGCCCCGCGTATTATTTTTTATTTACAGAATTATTGAAAAAAGCCGGTATAAAAGCGGGGTTAAAAGAAGGGCTTGCCAGGAAATTGGCGCTGGCCACTTTTATCGGAGCCGCGGAATCAGCCAGGCTTTCAAATATATCAATGCGGGATTTTATAAAAAGGGTTGCCTCAAAAGGCGGCACTACAGAGGCCGCGTTGGAGACATTCAAAAACATGGGGCTCCAGCGCATCATAGAGCGCGCAGTCAAAGCAGCTTGTGACAAATCCCGTTCCTTTAAGGGGATGATAGATAAAGGGGGAGTAAGATGATAAAGATAGGGATTATAGGCGGGAGTGGTTTGTATCAGATGGAGGGGCTAAAAGACCTTAAAGAAGTAAATCTGGATACCCCTTTTGGAAGGCCTTCAGATAGTTTTATAACCGGTAAACTTGAGGGCGCGGAAGTTGTATTTTTACCAAGACATGGTAAGGGGCATAGGATATTGCCTTCGGAACTTAACTACAGAGCAAATATTTATGGGATGAAAAAATTAGGGGTTGAAAAAATAGTATCAATGTCAGCCGTAGGCAGTTTTAAAAAAGAGCTGAAACCCCTTGATATAGTGCTGCCGGATCAGTTTGTGGACAGGACTAACCAGGCCCGCAAGACTACTTTTTTTGGAGAGGGCATTGCGGCGCATATAAGTTTTGCGGAACCAGTATGCAATGATCTTAGAAAAACAATCTTTGAGGCAGGAAAGAGTTTGGGCCTTACGATACATGATAGAGGTATTTATCTTAATATGGAAGGCCCTGCTTTTTCTACAAAAGCTGAATCTCTTTTATACAAAAGCTGGGGTATGGATATAATAGGGATGACAAATATGCCAGAGGCCAGACTTGCCAGAGAGGCAGAGATATGCTTTGTGACAGTCGCGTTTATAACTGATTATGACTGTTGGCACGAAGAGGCGGTTACTATCGATATGGTAATAGGAAACCTTAATAAAAACGTAGAAGCCGCGAAGAGGCTGATAAAACAGTTTGTTCCTGAGCTGGCGCGCAGCGAAAGAAAATGCGCCTGCAGAGAAGCCCTCAAATACGCTATTATAACTGATGAAAGACTTATTCCGACGGATATAAAGAAAAAACTGGACATAATAATAGGGAAATACATTAATTAAAGCTATAAGTTGTAAGCCTTAAGCTATAAGCAAAAACTAAAAAATTTTCTTAAAAAATGAAAGCTTACGACTTAAAGCTTACAGCTTAAAGCTGAAAAAATATGGATTATAAGAAGACTTTGAATCTGCCTAAGACTGATTTTCCAATGAAGGGTAACCTGCCGGATAAAGAACCTTGCATCCTGGAGCAATGGGAAAGAGAAGGCGTGTATTCTAAAATAAGAGAAATGCGCAGGCTCGCGCCAAAATACATACTTCACGACGGGCCGCCGTACGCCAACGGCAATATTCACATAGGCCACGCCCTTAATAAGACCCTTAAAGACATAGTTATTAAATTCAAGACAATGCGTGGTTTTGACGCGCCTTATATACCAGGATGGGACTGCCACGGCATGCCCATAGAACATCAGCTATTTAAGGAAATGAAAAAGACAAAACACGATGTAGACCAGGTCAAATTCAGAAAACTGGCTCATGGGTTTGCAATGAAATTCGTAGGTATACAAAAGGAAGAATTTAAGCGTTTAGCCGTCTTCGGGGACTGGGACCATCCTTATCTTACCTTGGACCCTGTGTATGAAAAAGAGGTCGTGGCAAGCTTTAATAAACTGATAGAAAATGGTTCTATCTACCGCGGTTTAAAACCCATAAACTGGTGCGCAAGATGTGAAACTGCATTGGCCGAGGCAGAGGTGGAATACGAGAATCATGTTTCTCCGTCTATATATGTAAAGTTCGCGTTAAAGCCTTCATCTGCCAGCTGTTCCGCCTATGGCGAGACCTCGCCAGCTACTTCTGGCGGGCAGCCTTCAGCCTTTTTAGTCTGGACCACCACGCCGTGGACATTGATTTCAAATGTGGCTATTGCCGTGCACCCTGACCTGAATTATATTATATTTAAGACAGATGGGGGCGAGGAGCTGATATTAGCGGAAGACCTGCTTGAGACATTGCAGAAAAAAATAAAACTGCGGGGCAAGGTCATTAAAAAAATCAAAGGTAAGGAGCTTGAAGGCATGGTAACGCGCCATCCATTCCTGGGGCGTGATTCAAAGGTAGTGCTGGCCGACTATGTCTCTAACCAGGACGGGACAGGCTGCGTGCATATAGCCCCGGGTCATGGCCAGGAAGATTACGAGGTGGGTTTAAAATATAACCTGCCGGTTATAATGCCCGTGGATGACAAAGGGCGGTTTTTAAAATCAAAGGACTGTGAAGTCCCGGATCCCATTGTTGGTAAGAATGTATTTGACGCCAATGAGCTGGTCCTGAAAATCCTGAGCGATAAAAGATCTCTTTTGCTTGCGGAAAAGACAGAACACTCATACCCGCATTGCTGGAGGTGTCATCAGCCTTTGCTGTT
The DNA here is from genome assembly GCA_043822665.1 of Candidatus Omnitrophota bacterium. Classification (GTDB taxonomy): domain Bacteria; phylum Omnitrophota; class Gorgyraeia; order Gorgyraeales; family Gorgyraeaceae; genus JAHIEN01. The sequence continues at coordinate 684 of JBDRBM010000010.1, read as the reverse complement.
CCGCGCGACCCGTCAGTGGTTTGTGGGCGTGGACAGGAATAACTTGAGAACAAAAACTCTCAACGAGATAAAAAGGGTAGGGTGGGTGCCGGAGATAGGCCAGAAGCGCATCTCGAGTATGATTGAGATACGGCCTGACTGGTGCCTTTCAAGACAGCGTTACTGGGGTGTGCCAATACCTGTTGTGTATTGCTTATCGTGTGACTGCGAGATAATAGATGATAGAGTCATGAAGAAGATAGAGGAGCTTTTCGGAAGGTCAGGCTCTGACGCGTGGTTTATTGAAAGCCCTTCCAGCTTACTGCCTGACGGGTTCAAATGCCCGAAGTGCGGCTCGAAGGAATTTAAAAAAGAAACAGACATACTGGATGTGTGGTTTGAATCAGGGGCAAGTCACCAGGGAGTTTTAAAGATAAGAGAAAATCTCGCCTTTCCGGCAGATCTGTATCTAGAAGGTTCAGACCAGCATAGGGGCTGGTTTCAGTCGAGCCTGCTTATAGGCATGGGCGTCGTAGACAGCGCGCCGTTTAAAAATGTCCTTACTCATGGCTTTGTAGTCGACGGAGAAGGCAAGAAGATGTCGAAATCAGCGGGTAATGTCATAGCCCCGCAGGAGATCATTACTAAAAAAGGCGCGGATGTCCTGAGGCTCTGGGCAAGCTCATCTTCTTATTTTGACGACGT
>JBDRBM010000009.1:0-33309 GCA_043822665.1 Candidatus Omnitrophota bacterium | reverse complement strand
CTGGCGTCCCCAACCGGATTCGAACCGGTGTCGTCAGATCGAAAATCTGATGTCCTGGACCAGGCTAGACGATGGGGACGTTTATGTAGGGATTATTCTTCTTTCTCTTCAGGGATGACTTGCGCTATGTTTGCTACGCTGTCGCCTGAATCCAGCTTTATTATACGTACGCCTTGCGTACTCCTGCCAGTAGTCCTTATGTCCTTAACGGCGCAGCGTACTATCATCCCTTTTTCAGTCATGACCATGAGTTCATCATTATCACTCACGGCCTTCATGCCGACTGCCTCGCCGTTTTTCGTTGTCACATTAACGTTCTTTATGCCTTTCCCGCCGCGAGATTGTCTCCTATATTGGTCTATGGCTGTCCTCTTGGCAAAACCCTGAGATGTCACTGTAAGGACAGTGGTATCTTTCTTTGCAACCTCCATGGCTATAACCCTGTCTTTCTTCCCAAGTCTTATACCTCTTACGCCCTTGGCACCCCTGCCCATATCCCTAACCATGGACTCAGGGAATTTGATGGCCTTGCCTTGGTTTGTCGCAAACATTATATCCTGCTTCCCATCAGTCCATTTAACATCTATAAGCTCGTCGCCTTTCTCAATGGTTATACCAAGTATGCCGCCTTTTCGCGGATTCGAATATGCCATCAGGTCAGTCTTTTTTATTAGGCCGTTCTGCGTTGCCATGACAAGGAACATGCCCTTCTCAAAATTCTTTACCTTAACACACGCGGAGACCCCTTCACCCTGGCCAAGCTGAAGCATATTAACTATTGCCTTTCCCCTGGCTGAACGGCTTGCCTGTGGTATTTCATAGACTTTTAGCCAATAAATCCTGCCGGTTGTTGTAAAGACAAGTATATACTCATGTGTAGACGCGACAAAAAGATGTTCAACAAAATCCTCTTCTTTCATGTCCATGCCTGTAACTCCTGAGCCCCCGCGTTTTTGCTTCCTGTAAGAACCTATGGGGAGTCTTTTTATATACCCGGCATGACTGATAGTAATCACCATGTCTTCTTCCGCGATCAGGTCTTCTATCTCAATCTCATCTGCCTTGGCTACGATCTCTGTCTTGCGTTCATCGCCGTATTTTTCCTTTAGCTCCAAGGCTTCTTTTTTCACTATCTCCTTGATCTTTTTTTCACTTTTCAGTATGGATTTATAGATTTCTATTTTCTTTATAAGCTCGAGGTATTCTTTTTCAAGCTTATCTCTTTCGAGCGCGGTAAGCCGCTGAAGCTGCATCTCCAGGATAGCCTGGGCCTGGACCTCGCTTAACTCAAAATTCTTCATCAGGGCGGCTTTTGCTATCTTTGGATCCTTTGATTCTCTGATTGTTTTGATAATTTTACTGAGCTCGTCTATCGCTATTTTCAGGCCTTCAAGTATATGCGCCCTTTTCTCTGCCTTGTCCAGCTCAAATTGCGTCCTGCGTCTTACGATCTCTTCCCGGTGTTTTATGTGCAGCTGGATAATTTCTTTAAGGTTCATGACCTTTGGCCTGTCTTCTACAAGCGCCAGCATGATCACGCCAAAGGTAGTTTCCATCTGGGTGCGTTTATAAAGCTGGTTTAGTATTATCTGAGCGTTCTGGTCGCGTTTTAAGTCTATGACAATCCTCATGCCATCCTTGTCAGATTCGTCTCTTATATCTGAGATGCCTTCTATCTTTTTATCCTGCACAAGGTTTGCTATGTTTTCGATAAGCTTAGACTTATTAAGCTGGTAAGGGATTTCTGTTATAACTATTGCCTCTTTGCCGCCTTTTTGTGTCTCTGTAGCAGCCTTGGCATGCAATTTCAACAGCCCCCTGCCTGTTTCGTATGCCTGTCTTATGCCCTCAAATCCGCAGATAATGCCGCCTGTCGGGAAGTCAGGGCCTTTTATAATCTTCATAAGGTCCTTTACAGCAATGTCAGGGGTATCGATTACCTTAGTTACCGCGTCTACTACCTCATTGAGATTATGCGGTGGTATATTCGTTGCCATGCCAACCGCGATTCCGCTCGAGCCGTTTACCAAAAGATTCGGCAGTCTGGCAGGTAAAACACTGGGTTCTTCGAGAGATTCGTCGAAATTAGGGACAAAATCCACTGTATTCTTGTCAATATCGCCCAGTATCTCATCGGCAATAGCAGCCATACGCGCCTCTGTATATCTCCTTGCAGCTGCCGCATCACCATCTATGGAATTGTGGACAAAGACCCCGCTTGCCAAAGCAAAATTATGCGTTTCTTCTATTGTTAAATCATAAACATCTTCCTTTGCCTTTAGGGTTGTTACTGTCTTCACTTTATGATTACGCCCGGATTTTGCTTTGTCGATTATTTCCTGAAAATCTGAAAAATAATTCAATGCCTTTTCGAGCGCAGGCACTCCATTATTAGTTCGTGTTTTCTCATAGACCTCGGGCGTAACTATTGCTTCTGTATATAAAAGCCCCTTTACAAATCCTAACACTTTGCTCTTAACAACTCTTTCCTTATATAATGGGTTCTGCCATTTTGTTTTTAAAGATATCTTTGCTTTTTTGGTTAGTTCTTTTATGAAATTTGGGTCTTTCTTCATGCGCAATCTATTGTTTTTGCGTACGCATTCCGTAACCCTCTTTGCGAATTCTTTATCCTGCCACTGCCGCACAGCTTTTTCTCTGTGAAACTCTCTGGTCGAAGGATCTTCCCACAATTTTTTTGCCATTTCCCTGAAATGATTGGAAGGGAATTTCGCCCGATATAATGGATCTTCCCAGAGCTTCTTGGCTACATCAGTTTGATTCTTTCTGTAATTCGGATCCTGCCAACGTTTTTTATTCAATACCGAAATGTGTTCCTTGTGTTTAGGGTCAGCCCATATTTTTAATGACATTTTTCGGGCAATGTCACTCATAAAATCTCTGTATTGTTCATCCTGCCATCTTTTCTTTAGCTCTTTTGATTTCAGCCCACTCAATAAATTACGAAAATCCGTTCTTTTCCATAGATTTTTTAGATTTATACTTGACAGCTTCGCCATCCTTTGGCGATAGTCTGGGTCATTCCATATCTTTTGAAGAGCTTTCACCATTTCTTCCCGATAAGCAGGGTCTTGCCACATTTTTTTGTTCCACTCCGAACGCACCTGCGATGCGCGGCGGCGATTTTTGGAATCGGACCAAAACACCTTCCGTCCCTTCGCAAGTTTTCTTACATATTCCGGATCGTTTTTGTGTCTCCAAACCGTGATACCCCTATGGAGAGCCCAATGTTCACCCCATTGAATCCTCTGGATATTATCGGGATTATTGTTTAATTTATTAAAATCCATATGATGTCGTATTTTGCCTGCTGACTTCTTATAAATCCCCTTTACCAAATTCCAAGCATCCGACAGATGATGAGTGAATCCCCACTTATTTTGCATCGGCTGGTAAAGTATCTCATATCCTTTTAGATTCGGGTCATCTTTTCCGTCATAAAGGTTTGTATATAACGGCATCAGGGAATCATTGGGCTTCAGGTCCTTGGCATTTTTATATCTGCCGTCTCTCAACATAAAAGGATGGTCCGGTGTGCACCGGATTTCCTCATCGTTATCTAAAACTACCTTGACGATCTTTGCCTTTTTCCTCGTCAATCTTGGTCCTTTGATTTCGGCAATCTCTATCTTTTGACTGCTATGGTTAAAGGTAAAAGTATAATTCTTCTTTCCTTTTTTGGCCTCCTTTATAAGCTGGCCAAAATCAAGAGCCCTGCCGTCGGTAAGTTGAATCTTTGTGTCTTTAGTAAAACAACCAAAATTGCCCTGGCCGTCTATCAAAGGATATCTTAGCGAGAAGCTCTGGACCATGCGAACAAGAGAGTCATATATAGCCATGTCGCCGTGGGGGTGATATTGGCCAAGGCAGGTGCCCACTATCCTTGCTGATTTCTTATAGGGCTTGCTATGATCAAGCCCTATCTCTTTCATTGTATAAAGAATGCGCCTATGCACAGGCTTAAGCCCGTCCCTTACATCAGGCAGGGCGCGTCCTACTATTACGCTCATGGCGTAAGTGATGTAGGAATTTTTCATTTCGTCTTCAATATAAACAGGTATCAGTTTTTCGTTTTGGGCGTACATTTAATTCCTCTCGTGCTAAATTTAACGCCCTTCGGGCGAACTTTGTAGGGGTCGGATTCATCCGACCCACATCAACGGGCGCCATAACTGACGCCCCTACAACGACTTAAAAAGGAATTTCCTACTATATCAAGTTAAGCAGCGACTACATTAAATATCTAAATTCTTGACTTCTCTCGCGTGTTTCTCTATAAAATCTCTCCTGGGCTCTACCTGGTCGCCCATGAGCACGGTGAATATCTCGTCTGCCTCCACAGCATCTTCCAGTGTAACCTTTAAAAGCGTCCTGGTGTCAGGATTCATGGTTGTATCCCAAAGCTGCCGTGGGTTCATTTCTCCCAACCCTTTGTATCTCTGTATAGTCAGGCCTGTTCTGGCAACTTCTCTAGTATAATCTAGGCATTCTTTTAATGTATCAAACTCTCTTGCATTGTCCTCTGATATCATCTTAAAAGGCTTTTTCTTGTCCTCTTCGCCGGGTCCGAAGACTTGTTCTATATCAGAACCTGTTTTTTCTACTTTGTCTATTATCTTTTCCATGTCCCTTGCTTCGTAAAACTCTATCACATAATCATTTCTGACATCTACTGTGCTGTCTTGCCCAAGATCATTCTCTATTTTTTTTACTGCCTTGGCTAATTCATCATCGGTATAGAAAAATTGGGTATCTTCCTCCACTTTTGCCATATAAACTGGTAGTTTTTTGGTATTTTTATGTCTAAAGCTGAGGTATTTTGATAATTTCACTCCACGTCGCTCTATTGCCGTAGCTAAGCGGTCAAATTCAAAAACAAGGGTCAATAAATCTTTTAGCTGTTTATCTTTGAACTCTTTCTTATCTTTGGTCCTTATAAGCGCCAGACCCTCTATGCCAAGGTCAAATAAAAGATTATTCATCTGTTTTTCTGTCTCAATATACTCTTCTCTCTTGCCTCTTTTGATCTTGTAAAGCGGTGGCTGGGCTATATACACATGGCCTTTTTCTATTAGCTGGGGCATCTGCCTGAAAAACAGTGTCAATAAAAGCGTTCTAATGTGCGAGCCATCAACATCGGCATCACTCATAAAAATTACCTTATGGTATCTCAGTTTTAAAAGGTCAAACTCCTCTCCTATGCCGCTCCCAAGAGCGCTGATAATCGTCCTGATCTCCTCATTGCCAAGGGCCTTGTCAAGTCTTGCCTTCTCCACGTTTAGTATCTTCCCTTTTATAGGTAGTATTGCCTGAAAACGCCTGTCCCTGCCCTGCCTTGAAGAGCCTCCCGCTGAATCTCCTTCAACTATAAAAAGCTCGCAAAGACTGGCATCCCGCTCAGAGCAATCAGCCAGTTTGCCGGGTAAGGACATAGAATCCAGAGCGCCTTTTCTTCTGGTAAGTTCCCTGGCCTTTCTCGCAGCCTCCCTGGCATGGGCAGCAAGTATTGCCTTCTCAATGGCCTTATTCGCAATGGACGGATTTTCCTCAAAATACGCGCTTAGGTTTTCGTTTACAATAGAAGCGATTATGCCTTCCACCTCGCTATTGCCGAGCTTTGTCTTTGTCTGGCCCTCAAACTGGGGATTAGGCACCTTTACGCTTACAACGGTGGTCAGGCCCTCACGGATATCCTCGCCAGATATAGAAACGTCTGATGCTTTGAGCATGTTCTTATTTTTACAGTACTGGTTAACGGTCCTTGTAAGCGCGGATTTAAAGCCGCTCAGGTGCGTGCCGCCTTCAATGGTATTGATGTTATTGACAAAGGTAAAGATGTTTTCGGCATATCCGTCGTTATACTGAAGCGCTATCTCGGCTGACACCCCGTCTTTTTCTCCTGAAAAATAGATAACCTTTTTATGTAAAGGGTTTTTATTTCTATTAAGATGCTCTACAAAGGATATTATACCGCCTGAAAATTGAAATTCTGCCTCTTTTTCTTTTGTCTCGTCTATCAGCTTTATCTTCAGGCCTTTGTTTAAAAACGCGAGCTCCCTGAGCCTGTTAGAAAGCGTCTCAAAAGAAAATTCTATAGGGCAATTAAATATCTCCTTATCGGCTTTAAAGGTTATACTGGTTCCTGTTGTCTTTGCCTTACCCACCACAGTGAGTTTGGAGGCTGTCCTTCCTTTTTCATACTCCTGATGATAGACCTTGTCGTCTCTTTTTATCTCAGCTTCTAACCGTTCGCTAAGGGCATTCACTACGCTGACGCCGACGCCGTGCAGTCCGCCTGATATCTTATAAGAACGGTGGTCGAATTTTCCGCCGGCATGCAAGGTGGTCAAGACTACCTCAACAGCTGGTTTTTTCTGTGTTTTATGCATATCCACAGGGATACCGCGGCCATCGTCTGTAACAGTCACGCTGTTATCCATATGCACAGTTACGGTTATATTTGCGCAATACCCTGCCATTGCCTCGTCAACAGAATTGTCTACCACTTCATACACAAGGTGATGCAGGCCTCTTGTTGAGATATCCCCTATATACATGGCAGGCCGTTTTCTTACAGCATCAACGCCTTCAAGGACTTGTATTGTCCTGGCGTCATATTTTTCTTTTTGATCTTGTGCCTGCTTTGGGCCTTGCGTTTTGTGCTGTGCCATTATGTTATATCCCCAATCCTCAACCTGATATCTTTTATGCGTTCTTCTTTCAATTCTTTTTGTAAACCGCTCAATATTTCTTTCTTTTTTAAGCTAAGCGTGTAAAGCCATGTTGAGCTGTCTACCTCTACTGTTATTATCCCGCGTTTTACACTCACCGGTCTTGAGTGGTTTAGTGCCGGGCCGCCTGCTATCTTTTGCCATGCGCCAAGGATCTTCTCTGTCTTGTTGGACCCTTTTTTTTCTAGCCTGCGCAATACCTTGTTTATTATCTCTTTTATGTCTTCCGGTCTTTTTGTGTGTCTTCTCATTATGCTAACTGCATGGGCAACACAAGATAAACATACCAGTCTTCTATCCTTATCACAGCTGGCTTGTCGGGTCCCGAGACCTCTATTTCAATCTCGTCTTTTGGCACGACTTTTAACGCATCAATAAGATATGTTGGGTTAAACCCTATGGACATCTCCTGGCCCTTATATAATGTTTCAAGTTCTTCTTTCGCCTCTCCTATGTTGGGGCTAGACTTTGAGATCACTAGTTTGTTTTTTAAGATGTCTATCTTTATTGACTGGGAATCCTGGGTTGTTAAAAGCGCCGCCCTCTTAACCCCCAAAAGAAGCGGCTCTCTTTGCACAGATATGGTCTCTTTTGTCTGAGCTGGTATAACTTGCTCGTAATTTGGAAACTCCCCCTCTATAAGCCTTGAGATAATAGTAATGTTCTCTAATTCAAATCTCATTTGGTTTTCGTTAAAGGTTAATTTTACCTGGCCTTCTTCACTAAGCATCCTGTTTAGCTCGTATATGGTTTTTGAAGGGACTATTATAGATCTATCTGGCGTGTCTTTGGTTGTCTCTTTTTTTATGAGGCTTAATCTTTTACCATCTGTCGTCACTACGGTAAGATACCCGGCTTTAAATAAAAACAATGCTCCGTTTAGTACATACCTTGTTTCATCGTGTGACATTGAGAAGTGTGTCATGCTTAACATTTTTTTTAAAACACCTTGTTCTATGAGTACATGCGGCTCTTTTTCAAACTCAGGGAGTTTCGGGAAATCTTCTTTGGGTAAGCCGAGGATTTTAAAGAAGCATTTGCCGCATTTTATAGACATGGAGTTGTTCTTCATGGTTGTTATTAAAATATCCTGATCCGGCAGTTCTTTTACTATATCACTAAATCTTTTGGCCGGCACCGTAAGAGACCCCGACTCCTCAATCTCTGATTTAAACGTAGAGACTACCCCTATATCAAGATCCGTACTTACCAGTTTTACCTCGTTTTGTTCCGCTTCTATTAATATATTAGATAATATAGGCAGGTTTGTTCTTGAGGAAATTATATTCTGAACGTTTTGTATGTTTTTTATCAGTTCGCTTTTTAAAATTTTCAACTTCATCCACAATCCTCCAGTCAGTTTTTATTATTATTTTATCTATTGAAAAATAGTAGTTGTCGTATTAGTGCGTGTTGATATGTTGAAAACCCCGCAACGCGTCTTTTTAATTATAGTTACAAGAAAGAAATAATCCACAAAAAAATTTTAATTTTCCACAAGATTAACTTTTTATTTCCAATATCAGGCGGTTTATCAAGTTTTTCACATTTTGGTTCTTTTTAAAATCAGCCTGGATTTTGTCATAAGCGTGTATAACCGTGGAATGGTCTCTGCCGCCAAAACACTCCCCAATATCGGGCAAGGTCATGTTTGTCAGCTCCCTCGATATATACATTGCTATCTGTCTGGGGTACACAATCTGCTTATTTCTTTTTTTTGCTTTCATGTCAGAGATTTTTATATCAAAATAATCGGCTACCCTTTTTTGTATAAGCTCTATCGATATCTTTTTCTCCTTTTCCGACAGGGCATCTTTTAAGATATCTTTTACAAGCTCGAGCGATACAAGCTTATTTTCTAAAGAGGCATATGCTATTACCTTAATAAGGGCGCCTTCCAGCTCGCGTATGTTCGTCTTTATATTTTCGGCGATAAAATAAAGGATATTTTCAGGCAAAGTCACGGAGTTTCTTTCAGCCTTTTTTTTTAAAATAGCTATACGCGTTTCAAAATCCGGCAGTTGTACGTCCGTTACAAGGCCCCATTCAAACCTTGAGACAAGCCTCTCCTCAAGCCCGGGTATTATTTTTGGGGATCTGTCGCTTGAGAGCACGATTTGCTTGTGGGCATCATACAGGGCGTTGAAGGTGTGAAAAAATTCCTCCTGCGTAGATTCTTTGCCAGCTATAAAATGTATGTCGTCTATCAATAGGACGTCCACATTCCTGTATTTTTCCCTGAACTTCGATGTGGTCCTGTGTTGAATCGCGCTTATCAGTTCGTTAGTAAAGCTCTCACTAGAGGTGTAGAATAATTTCAGCTCTTTATGGGTCTCGGATATGTAATGGCATGAGGCCTGCATCAGGTGTGTCTTGCCAAGCCCAGTCCCACCGTATATAAAAAGAGGGTTATACGCCTTGGCGGGAGATTCTGCTATTGCGAGAGTTGCCGCATGCGCAAACCGGTTTGACGACCCTACCACAAAACCCTCAAAGGTATAGCGCGGGTTCAGGTAAAATGCCTTTTTCGGGCCCTGTTTAACCGCGGGCTGTGTATCTATATTAGGTTTCCGAGGCAGTATATTTGTTTTCTCATTTACCTCGAACCGCACAGGGATTCCCTTGCCGATAGTTTTCAATACGGATATATTAAGCACGTCCCTGTAGTGGTCATATATCCAGTCCTTGAAAAAGTTAGACGGGACCTCTACTACTAAGCATTCCTCTGTGATAGATGCCAGGCGGGTCTGCGTGAGCCAATTTTCGAACGCCCTCTCCCCTATTTCCTGTTTTACGTGCTCAAGGATTTTATCCCAGATATTTGATAGGTCTACCGTCATAATCTCAACATTATAGCAAGCTAGCCATGTGTTTTCAAGAGAAATCTTTTAGAGAAATCTTTTAGAGTGATCTTTTAGAGTGAAATCTTTTAGAGAAGCTTTAAATTCAACTTATCCACAATGTAGGTGACCCTTAAGGGTCACCTACATTGTGCCTTTTGAAAAAATCTGCTGTAAAAGTCTCTGCCTGAAAGGCAGATTTTTCTTGACGGCAAAACACATTGTGCTATAATAAACTACTTACGTTTAGGAGGTTATGCTGTGAAAAAGGGTATCACAAGAAAAACCATTTTGAAACGCAAGCGTCAGCATGGTTTTAGACGCAAGATGCGAACGGCCAAAGGCCGTGCTGTAATAAGGCGCAGAAGACATAAAAAAAGAAAACAATTGACTGCTTGATGAAAAAAAAGCCCTTGCCACGCGGAGAGCGTCTTAAGAAAAACAATGATATCAGCCGCGTTTTTGATCAGGGCACCCCATTCAAGGGCAGATTAGTTTCTGTCTTTATGGGGCGAGGAGCTAAGGTCCATACCAATAGAGCTGCTTTTGTAATCAAAAAAAGCCTATATAATAAAAAACTAGTCCTCAGGAATAGATTCAGGCGTATAATCAGAGAAGCTTACAGGAATTCAAAATTTCTCCTGTTGCCGGGTCATGATATTGTAATATTGGCTAATCGGGTAGACAAGAATACAAAATCCACAGCTGTTGAACAAGAGCTAAAATATGTATTTAAAAAATATATTGAAAGTAATAATAAAATTATATCATAACTATTTGTCACAATTTATGTTGTGTAAATGCAGATACTATCCTTCCTGTTCTGAATACGCCATTGAAGCCATAGATGACCGGGGCGTGTTTATGGGCCTGGTAAAGGCAGGATTGCGCGTTCTTAGATGTAATCCTCTTTTCCCAGGCGGGTATGAGCCTTATAAAAAATAACGAAAGGTAGACATGGAAAAAAGACTTCTACTCGCTGTTGTGATTTCAGTTGTTATAATGCTGGTATATCCATTTTTGCTTGCAAAGATAACTCCTCCGCCAGCAGAAAACAGTTTACTAAGCAATGTATCTCAACCCATTGATAATAAAAGAGATACAACACAATACAAGCAAGAAACACAACCAATGGTTTCGGATCCGGGGAGACAATTGCCAGAAGACGCCCTCTTAGCTGAGATAGTAACGGAAAAATATGAATTGGTTGTTTCTGATATAGGAGGTAGTATACAAAAAATAGGCATAAATGATAACAGGCGCATAGACAATGGTTTAGTAGAAGGGGCTGTTTTTGAATCAGGCATCTTTGCCGTGGAAGGCAAAGGGCCGTTAAGCGGGTTATCATCACAACGTTTCGCGTTTAATAGAGACACGAATACGTTCTCTAGCGAAAAAGACGAGATGCGGATAGAGAAGACCATCGCGTTCTTAAGGAACGCATATGGCATGCGCGCATCATTAACTCTCAGCAATGTTTCTCAGACGGCTTTCCCTGTTTTGTACCAGATAACAACGGCCTCAAATATATCCAGTAAAGAAGTTTATGAGTCCAGATATATAGAGGCGGATATATATTATACAGACGGAAAAACCAAGAAAATATCAGGAGGTAACTTAAAGAAAGACAGTGAGTTAAGAGAATCTAATATACAATGGCTCTGCCTGAAAAATAAATATTACTCAATAATATGCAAGCCTGAATTTTCAGTGGCAGGTGTTTTTACCAGGCGTACATCAGGCAGTCCTCTAATAGGCTTTATTGTTGATGACGGGAATATTAAGCCCGGTGAAACACGCAGTTATGAGTTTACTTATTATATAGGTCCGACTGAAGTCAAAGAGCTCGAGAAGGTAGACAAATCGTTTATTAAGGCGCTGAACTTCGGGATTTTTACAAGCATTGGTATGATACTATTGAGCGCGCTTAAATTTTTCTATGCGATTTTTCACAATTACGGCGTGGCTATTCTTTTGCTGACCTGTTGCATAAGCTTGGTTATGTTTCCGCTTACATTTAAGAGCATGAGCTCTATGAGAAAATTACAGGAGTTACAGCCAAAGATGGAAAAGCTCCGCGCCGAACACAAAGATAACCCGCAAAAACTAAATAAGGAGATAATGGAGATTTACCGACGGCATAAAGTAAATCCTATGGGCGGGTGCCTGCCTATGGTTCTGCAGATGCCGATATTTATCGCCTTGTATCAAACACTCATGAGGTCAGTGGAATTAAAGGGCGCCAGTTTTTTATGGATTAAAGATTTATCAATGCCTGATGCCGCGTTCAGCCTGCCTTTTACCCTGCCGTTTCTTGGCAACGCAATAAATATATTGCCAATTTTAATGATAGGTGCTATGATAATACAACAAAAGATGTCCCAGTATAAAACAGCAACTGGCGCTCAGACAGATCAACAAAAGATGATGAGCTCTATAATGCCGGTTATGTTCGGATTTATATTTTATAACTTGCCATCAGGCTTGGTGCTATACTGGCTAACCAATACTGTACTTACAAGCGCGCTGCAATTTTTTATTCTAAAAAGGTCCTAATAATATGAAAGACAGGAAGCAAAAACTACAACTCAGCCAGGATACAATAGAAGTGGAAGCAAGAACTGCCACAGAGGCTATTAAAATTGCGCTTGACAAATTAGGCATTGATAGAGTAGACGCGGATATTAAAGTACTGAGAGAGGAAAATAAAGGCTTGTTTAGTATGAATGGTTCTAAATTAGCTAAAGTGCGAGCAACAAAGAAGTTAAATAAATAATGATACGGTTATGATACGGTTTAGTGAGCACATGAGTTATGGAGCACGAAATGCAACATAACTCATAAGTACAACCTCATTTAATGACTAAAATAATCTCTATCTGTAATCAAAAAGGAGGAGTAGGCAAGACAACAACAGCGATTAATTTAGGTTATTATCTTGCTCAAAGCGGAAAAAGAGTCTTGCTGGTTGATTTTGATCCTCAGGCAAATGCTACGAGTGGATTAGGTGTTGACAAATCCAAGCTGGAAAAAAGCATCTATGATATCCTGATAAATAATGGGGATTTTAAAGAAATTATCAGAAATGTATATTTGCCTGAATTTCAATTAATACCTTCGAGCATAAACCTCACAGGCGCAGAAATAGAACTCATTAGCTTTATGAACAGGGAATATAGGCTAAAAAACGCTATTAAGGACATTGCGTCAGAGTTTGATTTTGTGCTTATTGATTCACCGCCTTCTTTAGGGCTTCTGACAATCAATGCTCTAACAGCTGCTAATGCATGCCTAATACCTATCCAGTGCGAGTACTATGCATTGGAAGGCCTTAGTCAATTATTAAATACGATAAATTTAGTGCGGGATAACTTGAATCCAGATTTGACAATAGAAGGGGTTTTGCTTACAATGGCTGATTATAGGACAAATCTCACATCAGAAGTTATACAGGAAGTGCGTACTTTTTTTAAAGAGAGGGTCTTTAATACTGTTATACCAAGAAGCATTAGGCTTAGTGAAGCTCCTGGCTTTGGAAAACCAATTCACCTGTATGATAAGAACTCCACAGGCGCTAAGACGTATTCTTTACTTGCCAGAGAAGTATTAGGAGAGCAAATAGAGAAGGGGGAACAAGAATGGAAAAAAGAGTTCTTGGCAGAGGCTTAAACGCGCTTATCCCAAACAAGGTCAATAATGCGCAATCTACAACAGAAGATACTTTGAATTTGTCAAAAGCAGATAGGGTGCAAGTCGTTACTAATATTCCAATTGATAAAATCAAAACAAATAAATTTCAGCCAAGAATGAATTTTGATCAAGAGGCATTAAAGGATTTAACTGCTTCAATCAAGGAAAAAGGCCTTATCCAGCCTGTTTTAGTAAGATATAAAGATGATGAATATGAACTTGTGGCTGGAGAGCGTAGGCTTAGAGCTGCTAAAATACTCAACATTAAAGAAATCCCGGCAATAGTTAAAGATGTATCAGACATTGATTTATTAGAGCTATCAATCATTGAAAACGTGCAAAGAGAAGACCTGAATCCTATTGATCAAGCAAAGGCGTTTAAGAGATTGATTGACGAGTTTAATATGACACAGGAAAATGTTGCAGAAGCTATAGGAAAAGACAGGGTAACTGTTGCAAATATATTGAGATTGCTTAAGCTGCCAGATAAAATTCAGGAATATGTTTCACGTGGAACAATATCAATGGGGCATGCAAGAGCCATGCTCGGGCTAAATAGCGAATCAGAACAATCAAGGCTTTGCACAAAAGTGATAAAAAATGACCTATCTGTAAGAGATACAGAGAGATACGCTAAAAGAATGATTACAGGGGCAAAGAAAAAAAGCTTAGAAACAGACCCTAATTTAACTGATGTAGAGGATTTATTAAAAGAAAAATTTGGCACAAAAGTTAAGGTTATAATGTCAAAAAAAGGTGGCAGGATAGAAATAGAGTTTTATTCTGATAAAGATTTGGAAAGAATTCTAACTCTTTTAAAATAACAGGGATAGAGAAAAATGAATCAGCAAACACTAGTCTTGATAAAACCAGATGGCCTTAAGAAGTCTCTTACAGGAAACATCTTGACAAGATTATCTGAGACAAAGTTGGAAATCGTTGCGTGTAAAGTAGTTAGGGTTAGTAGAGAACTCGCTATAGAGCATTACAAACATATGCAAGACAAGCCGTTTTTCGAAGAGCTTATCAAATATATTCAAGGCGAGATGCATGATAGAAGGAAGGTCATGGCAATGGTTTACTGGGGCCCTGGCGCGATACAAAAGGTCAGACAGTTAGCGGGCGCCACTAATCCTGAAGAGGCTGAAGCAACAAGCATAAGAGGTTCTTTTGGCAGGATTACCACAAAAGGCCTGTACGAGAACGTGCTGCATGCTTCTACAAACGAACAAGAGGCAGAACGTGAAATAAAGCTATGGTTTGAACCAGATGAAATCATCGTAGATTTTTTCGCAGCTAAAATTCAAACCTTTAAAGAGGTAAAGAAACGAGTCTGGGCATAATCTTCCCTCTCCCCTCGGGGGAGAGGGTTAGGGTGAGGGGTTTTAATGATAAAAAGCATGACAGGATTTGGCAAAGGCGAGGTTAGCGGTAAACTGGGCAGGTTTACAGTAGAGATACGGACAGTTAATCATAAATACTTTGATGTATCTTCGCGGATTCCAAATAGCCTTAACCAACTCGAGGACAGGATTAAGAAATGCGTTCATGAATATATCAAAAGGGGTAAGGTCAATCTCACGCTTTCACACAAAAGAGGCGCTAACGATCTTGTGGCAATCAGGATCGACGAAGAAGCCGCGGATAGATACTACAGAATACTGAAAAAGATAAAGGCAAAGTTTAACCTAAAAGACGATATGACACTTTCTCATATGCTTTCTTTCCCCGATGTTGTTGTTCAGGAGCAGCCAGACCATGATGTTCATTCCATGTGGCCTATACTTGAAAAGGCAATAAAGTCTGCCAGTATAAATTGTAACAGGATGAGAGAAAAAGAAGGCAGGGCCCTTTATAATGATTTGTCAGGGCATTTATTAAAAATATCTATCTCGCTGAATGAAATATCAAAGATTACTCCTTCGGTTGTTTCAGAATATAAACATAAACTCGATACAAGAATCAAGGAGATCTTAAAAGGTAAATCTTATCACATTGACAGGCCAAGGCTTGAAACCGAACTCGCCATATTCGCTAAGCAAAGCGATGTGTCAGAAGAGCTTGCGCGGGCAAAAAGCCATTTGGAGGCCTTAAAAGATACGCTTACATCAACCAAAGAGGCTGGCAGGAGGCTGGATTTTCTGTTACAGGAGTTACAGAGAGAGATAAACACGCTTGGCTCTAAAGCGCCTAGTACGAAGATCTCCAGATTAGTTATTGATATTAAAGGAGAGATAGAAAAGATGCGCGAGCAGGCTCAAAACGTGGAATAAATAAGCCATTAGCAATCAGTTTTCAGCTGTCAGAGGCTGAAGGCTGCCCGCCAGAAGTGGCTGGCGAGGTCTCGCCATAGGCGGAAAGGCTGATATGCAAGCTAAAAACAAGGGTATTTTATTCGTAATATCTGCGCCGTCTGGTTCAGGCAAGACAACGCTTTGTAATAAACTGGTCGATTCTCTCAATGACCTGAATAGGTCTATTTCCATGACTACAAGGTCTCCTCGTTCCGGGGAGAGGGACGGGATAGATTATATTTTTATAGAAAAAGAGGAATTTCTGAGACGCAGAAAGAAAAACGAATTCCTGGAATGGGCAAAAGTATTTGGAGAATACTATGCCACGCCAAAGAAACACATAACCCATCTTGTTTTAAAAGGCCAGGACGTTGTCCTAAGCATAGACGTTCAGGGCGCTATGCAAATCAAAAGGCTTAAAGCAAGAGCGGTTTGTATATTTATAATGCCGCCTTCTATGGTGAAATTGAGAGAAAGGCTTGTTGCGCGTTCTACAGATTCCAAAAAGGAGATCTCAAAGAGGTTGGGCATTGCCAAAAAAGAATTATCTTATTTTTCAAAATATGATTACGTTGTTGTAAATGATGTCCTGACTTCCGCACTGGAAAACCTAAGATCCATTGTCATTGCGGAAAGATGCAGGATCAAATGAGGACATAACCCCCCACCGCTTTCGTAGAGCTACAGAGAGGTAGTCTTGAAAGTGGTGGGGGGTTTAATTCGCGCAGTGACTTATATTCGCTCCATAAGTCACGCGCTCATTAAAGGAGGCGCCAAAGGATGTCTTATATGCCACGTGAAAAGATTTTAAAAAACGGAGACAGTATTTTTAAAATTACATTGCTTGCCGCAAAAAGGGCAGTGGATTTAAATAACGGCGCGAAGAAGTTAGTTGATACAAAGGCTGTTAAATTTTCAACCATTGCCCTTGAAGAGATAGCTCAGGGTAAGATTAAGTATATAATAAAAGAAGAGCAGAAAAATTAAATCCGCCGTTAAAAGTTGCGGGGTAAATTTAACGCCCTTCGGGCGGACTTTGTAGGGGTCGGATTCATCCGACCCGCATCAACGGGCGCCATAACTGACGCCCCTACAACGACTTAAAAAGGAATTTCCTACTATATCAAGTTAAGCAATGTTGACAGTGAGCGTAGGTCTTTACTATGAAAAATAAACACATAATCATTGGCGTTACAGCCAGCATTGCCTGCTACAAGACGCTTGATTTGATCACCGGTCTTCGCAAGAGAGGCGCATCTATAGAGGTAATACTTACAAAAGAGACAGAAGAACTTATTAAGCCAGTCCTGTTCCAGTCGCTATCGGGCAATAGAGTTATACAGGGGGATTTATTTAATCTGCCTGAAGAATGGAACGTGGCTCATGTATCTTTGGCTGATAAGGCAGATATTGTAATTATCATGCCGGCCACAGCCAATATAATCGGTAAGATCGCTTCTGGCATATGCGACGATATGCTTACATGCGTGGTATGCGCTACGAAAGCGGCTGTGCTATTTGTCCCGGCGATGAATGATAGTATGTATAAAAATAAGATTGTCCAGCAGAATATCGCAAAGTTAAAAAAATCCGGTTATTATTTTACCGGCCCTATTAAAGGGCAGCTTGCCTGTGGGAACAAAGGAATAGGGCATATACAGGATTTAGAGGTAGTATTGAAAGAAGCTGAGCGATTGGTCAAATAAACCAAACAAGGGGATACAATGGATCTCACACTCTTAAAAGAAAAATGCGGCATCGAAAACTACAGGAAGCTAGAAAAACTCTCAAATGAGAAACTAATGGCTTTTGTGCTAAAGTACGCGGGATTATTTAATCCTCGTTCGATATTTGTGCGCACAGACTCAAAGGAAGATGCTGATTATATAAGAAAAAAGACACTTGAAAACAAAGAGGAAAAAGCTCTTACTACAAAAGGACACACAGTTCATTTTGACGGCTATTTTGATCAGGGAAGAGATAAGGGCAGCACAAGATATCTTTTAAGGCCTGATGAGGTCCTTGGTTCTGATATAATGTCGGTTGATAGAGAAAAAGGCATTGAGGAGATACATGAGCTCTTTGAGGGGGCCATGAAACATAAGGAGATGTACGTATGTTTTTATTGCTTGGGGCCGACCGACTCAGAGTTTTCTATACCAGCTGTTCAGATAACAGATTCAAGCTATGTCGCGCACTCCGAAGATATACTGTATCGAAGCGGGTATCAGTATTTTCTGGGCCTGAGGAACGCGGGGGATTTTTTCCGATTTGTGCATTCAGCAGGCGAGCTTGACGGGGCTGTGGGTAAAAACTTTGACAAGAGGCGGGTCTATATAGATCTTCAGGACGAGATAGTGTTCAGTGTTAACACCCAGTACGCCGGGAATACAGTCGGGCTTAAAAAACTTGCAATGCGGCTTGCAATAAAACGCGCCTCAGAAGAGGGGTGGCTTACAGAGCACATGTTTATTATGGGTGTGCATGGCCCGCACAAAAAACGGATTACCTATTTCACAGGTTCATTTCCATCTGCCTGCGGCAAGACAGCGACTGCAATGCTTGAAGGCGAGAAGATTATAGGCGACGACATAGCGTACCTGAGAAATATCAGAGGCAGGATAAGGGCGGTTAATGTCGAGAGGGGCATATTCGGCATTATACAAGATGTGAGTGAACAAAGCGACCCTGCTATATTTGAGGCGCTTACCACGCCAGGCGAAGTTATATTTTCGAACGTACTTGTCGATAAACATAACGATGCGCGCTGGCTCGGCGACGGAAGGCCTGCGCCTGAAAAAGGCAGGAATTTTGTAGGCAAGTGGAGTCCTGGCGCAAAAGGTCCTGACGGGAACGAGGTACTTTATGCGCACAAGAACGCCCGTTATACCATAAGACTTGAAGACTTGAAGAATTGCGACGAAAGCCTTAAAAACCCAGAAGGCGTTGACGTGGAAGGGGTTATCTATGGGGGCAGGGATTCTGATACAAGCGTGCCTGTTGCGCAGTCTTTTGACTGGGCACATGGGATATTAGCGCAGGCCGCCATGATAGAATCTGAGACAACAGCTGCTACGCTTGGCGAAGAAGGCGTGCGTAAGTTTAACCTCATGGCAAACCTGGATTTCCTGTCAATACCTATAGGCAGGTACATACAAAATAACCTCGACATAGTGAAAGGTGTTGAAAATCCACCGTTTATATTCCATGTAAATTATTTTCTCAGGGGCAAGGATGGCAAATACCTCAATGGCGTCAAAGATAAACACGTGTGGATAAAATGGATGGAATTGCGCGTGAACGGAGAAACAGGAGCGCTAAAAACACCCATAGGCTATATACCAAAATACGAAGATTTAAAACTGCTCTTCAAGGAAGTGCTTGGTAAGGATTACAGTAGAGAGGATTATAAAGAACAGTTCAAGATACGTATCCCTGAATGCCTGGCTAAGATAGAGAGGATAAAAAAGATCTATCATGCGAAGGTTTTTGATACCCCGCACATCTTGATGAAGACCTTGGATGATCAGAGAGAACGTCTGGATGAATGTAGCGTTAAATACGGCAATTACCCGTCGCCCGAGGTCTTTTAAAAAACACGATACCCGATCCACAATACCCGATCCACGAAAAGGTGAATCCGATTAACATTATAGTTACTGCCGGGCCAACCATAGAGCCCATAGATCCGGTGAGATTTATTTCAAACAGGTCAACAGGATGCATGGGTTATAAGATCGCTGAAGCTGCTTCCAGAAGAAGACACGTTGTTACTCTTATAAGCGGCCCCGTTAGTATTAAACCTCCCAAAGTTAAAAGATTTATTCCCATAGAGACAGCACGGGATTTGTTGTGTACTCTAAAAAAAGAGATTAGAAAGGCAGATTGCCTTATTATGTGCGCCGCTGTCGGAGACTTTAGGCCGTTAAACATCGCCAAGCAAAAGATAAAAAGAAAAAAAAGGCTGTTATTACATCTTATGCCAAATAAGGATATACTTAAAAAGCTATTAAGGCATAAAGGCAGAAGATTGTTTATAGGGTTTAGCTTAGAAACACAAGGTATTGTTAAAAACTCTTATCAAAAACTAAAGGCCAAGAAGCTGGATATTATAGTCGCCAACAGGTTATCAAAAAGTTCTAACGTGTTTGGAGACAATAAGTTAGACATTTTTATGATAGATAAGTCTGGTAAGTTTGAAAAAATAAAGCAAAAAACAAAACTCTATATAGCCCATGTTTTGCTTGACAAAATAGAGGAGTTATGGTATCAAAGAAGGTAATAGAAAAGGGTGTATTTATGAGGAAAAAGGGTTTTACGTTGATAGAATTATTGGTCGTAATAGCCATTATAGGTATTCTTGCGGGTATGCTTTTACCTGCTATTGGCTCGGCGCGTGAACGCGCGAGGCGCACCAGTTGCATGAACAATCTTAAGCAGATAGGCATTGCCCTGCATTTATATGCCACAGATAACATGGAAAGATTCCCTAAGACGCTTCAGAACCTTATAGATGGCGATTATATAGATACTATGGAGGTTTTTAAATGCCCATCAGCTAATAGCAGTATCCCTGATAATGCGGATAATGGGGATTATTTGTATAATTCAGGCCTTACAGAGTCAGCTGATTCAGACACACCCATGGCTTGTGACAAACCAGACAACCATAAAGGCCAAGGCGGGAATATACTGTACGTCGGCGGGCATATAAAATGGCAGACTGCTTCTGGGGGAAAATGGGTTTCGCCGTTTTAATGGATAGCAGGATCCTTACAACGTGTGGTCAAATTTTTTATGGCTACGCGTTTTTTTGTTTTTAAGCGAGGACAGTGACTTATGCTCGCTCATTGTGGCTGCTCTATAAGTCGCGTGCTCATTAAAGGCGACGTAGCCAAGAGGCAAGGCAGGAGTCTGCAAAACTCTTATTCACCGGTTCGAGTCCGGTCGTCGCCTCCAGTTTTTGCAAAGCAAAAACTGTCCCGAGCAGCCATTATGCTAGAAAATATGCCGCGAGGGATATGATATGCCACAAAAGAGAAAAGATTTAAAGATTAAAGACTCAAACCTTTGGTATTTAATAGGCTTAATTACTAGCGATGGATGTTTGTCTTCAGACGGCAGGCATATAGATATTACTTCTAAAAATCATAGTTTTCTAGTGGGCTTGGTTGAAGAATTAGAGTTGCCCAATAGAGTTACATTTAAGGATAATGGCAGAAAGAAAAAGGCGTATCATATTCAAATCGCAAATAAGAATTTTTATGATTTCCTTTTGTCTATTGGGTTAACGCCTAATAAATCTTTAACTTTAAAAAATCTTAATATTCCTAAAATATTCTTTAGAGATTTCTTAAGAGGACTAATTGATGGAGATGGTTCTGTGTGCAGTTGGATTCACCCTGCAAATTTACATGAGCAATGGTCATTAAGGATCTATTCAGGTTCACAGGCATTTCTAATGTGGCTTAGGTTTGAAATAGAGAAATATACGGGGTGTAAGGGCAGGCTTCATGCTGAAGTTAGACCGAAGCGGGATCGTTTTGTTTATACATTGAAATATGGAAAGATGACCGCTAAGAAAATTTTGCAAACTTGCTATTATCAGGGCGTATTTGGGTTGGATAAAAAGGTGAAATTAGCGACCAGCTGTTCAAAAGCATTATCAGGATGGTGTCGAAGTAAAACTCTAATAGAGATTAGGTAAAATACTAAAGAAATTGCCGGGGTGTTGGAACTGGCAGACAATATGGACTTAAAATCCATTGGCCCGTAAGGGCCGTGTGGGTTCAAATCCCACCCCCGGCACCAAACTTGCCTAAGGCAAGTTTGTCCCGAGCGGTGATAGATTTACAAATATGCCGCGAAGGGCAATAGGCTAAATATTGAATTTTTCCCTCGCCGCATATTCAGGGGTATTATAGCGGCTCGGGATGAAATTTTAATAATTAAAATTTCAGGGCTCATGGCGCAGTTGGATAGCGCGCTTCCTTGACATGGAAGAGGTCAGAGGTTCAAGTCCTCTTGGGCCCACCATGGTTCGACGCGCCCTTGACATCTTTGATGTCAAGGGCTTGCTCACTATTTTTATTTTACACTTTTGCGGCACACACAAAAGTGAAATTAGCTAAAGGATGAAGATGGCAAAAGACTTAGACCTTCTCAGACATAGCTGTTCTCATGTGATGGCAGACGCTGTAAAAAAACTCTATCCAGACGTT
Organism: Candidatus Omnitrophota bacterium; assembly: GCA_043822665.1. Taxonomy (GTDB): domain Bacteria; phylum Omnitrophota; class Gorgyraeia; order Gorgyraeales; family Gorgyraeaceae; genus JAHIEN01. The sequence continues at coordinate 11,512 of JBDRBM010000009.1, read as the reverse complement.
AAGCTGGGTATAGGCCCTGCCATAGAAAACGGATTTTACTACGATTTTGACAAAGAAGATGGGTTTACCCCAGACGATCTATTGCTGATAGAAAAAGAGATGGCAAAGATTATCAAAGAAGATAGCGAGTTCAAGCAAGAGTATATTACGAAAAAAGAAGCGCTAAAGCTCTTCAAAAACGAGCCTTATAAGATTGATATTATAAACAACCTCGGCGCGGATAATTTCTCTATTTACAGGCATGGGAAGTTCGTTGATCTCTGTAAAGGCCCTCATCTAAAGTCAACAGGAGAAATAAAGGCCTTTAAGTTATTAAGTATAGCAGGCGCATATTGGCATGGCATAGAGACGAATCCGATGCTTAGTCGTATATATGGCACATGTTTTGAAACCGGTAATGAACTGGAAGAATATCTTAGATTAAGGGAAGAGGCCCAGAATAGGGATCATAGAAAGCTCGGGAAAGAGCTGGAATTATTCAGCATCCATGAAGATGTAGGCCCGGGCCTTGTCTTTTATCATCCCAAAGGCGGGCTTTTAAGGATGTTGATAGAGGATTATGTGAAGAAAGAACACCTGAGGCGCGGATATGAGATTGTAATGGGGCCGCATATCTTAAAATCTGATATATGGATTACTTCAGGCCATTACGAGTACTACAAAGAGAATATGTACATATTTAAGGTAGAGGGCGAAGAGTATGCCTTAAAACCCATGAACTGCCCTGCGCACATGCTGATATATAAATCAAAGATACGCAGCTACAGAGACTTGCCTATAAGATATTTTGAGCTCGGGAATGTACATAGGCGTGAAAAATCAGGTGTCTTGCATGGGCTTTTGCGCGTGCGGGGGTTTACTCAGGATGATGCTCACATATTCTGCCTGCCTTCTCAGGCAGAATCCGAGATAAAAGATGTTATAGATTTTGTTATGGATACAATGAAGGTATTTGGTTTTATTGATTATAAGATAGATCTTTCTACAAGGCCTACAAAATTCATTGGCTCTCTCCAGATGTGGGACAAGGCAACAACCGCGCTTAAGGATGCGCTTGAGTCAAAAGGTATGGCATATGATGTGAACGAGGGAGAAGGCGCGTTTTACGGGCCAAAGATAGATATCATGGTTAAAGACGCGCTTGGCAGGCCTTGGCAGTGCGCCACTGTCCAGTGTGACTTTGCGTTGCCTGAAAGATTTAACCTCACGTATATTTCAAACGAGGGCAAAAAAGAAAGACCTGTCATGCTTCACAGAGTGATACTGGGCAGTATAGAGCGTTTTATAGGGACACTGATCGAGCATTACAAAGGGGCGTTCCCGGTATGGCTAAGCCCTGCGCATGTAGCGATAATACCCATTACTGACAGGGTTCACGATTATGCTGACACTATTAATGAAGCATTGAAAAAGGAAGGCATACGTTCGCAGGTTGACAAAAGGAATGAGAAATTACAATATAAAATAAGAGAGTTAGAACTGCAAAAAATCCCTTATATGCTTATAGTCGGAGATAAGGAAAAAGAGGAAAAGACGGTTTCTCTACGAGCCAGAAACGAAGGCAATATAGGGGCTGTAGAGATCGAAGAATTTCTTGTAAGGATAAAAAAGGAGATCGCTGATAAGGTTATCTGAGGCTGTCTGATGTTGTCAGAGGTTATCTGAAGTTGCGGACGTAACCTCAGGCAACCTCAGATACCGTTAGCTAACTTCAGACAACATAAAAATAGGAGGTGGTAATTATTTCACAGGAACTTAGAGTAAACCAAAGGATACGCATAAAAGATGTCAGGTTGATAGGTCCTTCGGGCGAACAAATGGGAGTTGTGCCTACCCGCGATGCTATGCTGAAGGCGCAGGAGGTTGGACTTGACCTGGTAGAGGTGGCTCCGCAAGCAATCCCTCCGGTTTGCCGCATAATGGATTATAGTAAGTATAAGTACGAGCAGGAGAAAAAGGCAAAAGAGGCTCGCAAGCACCAGAAGATTGTGCACTTAAAGGAGATAAAGTTTAAACCAAATATAGAAGAACATGACTACCAGGTAAAACTGCATCACCTTAAAAGATTCTTAACAAGGGGGGACAAAGCAAAGGTTACCATGGTCTTCAGGGGCAGGGAAATGAGTCATATTGATATAGGCAAAAGAGTCCTTGACAGGATAACCTCAGATCTTGCTGATGTAGGCGAGATGGAAAAACCCCCTTTAAAGGAAGGCAGGAGCCTAACATTAAACTTTCTTCCCAGGGCTGCAGCGAAGGTTAAAGAATAAACAGCAATTAGATCTTTTAAGGAGATAAAATGCCAAAGCTAAAGACGAATAAAAGCGCAAGGAAAAGATTTAAGTTAACAAAAAGAGGCAAGCTCAGGAGATACAAACAGGGCAAGAGACATTTAGCGACGTCAAAATCGTCCAACCGCAAGCGCAGATTAAGAAAACCGACACTTATTAGAGGAAAGTTGCAGAAGATTCTGAAAAAGTTGTTACCATATGGATGAAAAAATTAGAATATCTTTTTACATTTATTTTGACTGTATAACAGATAATCCCGAGAAAGGGGAATAAAATGGCACGCGTAAAATACGGCCCGGCTTCTAGACGGCGCAGGAAAAAGATATCAAAGATGGCAAAAGGCCAGAGGGCTGGCCGCAGCAAACTGCACAGGATTACCATGGAATCTGTCAATAAGGCCCTGGCGTACGGCACCAGAGACAGGCGTGCCAAAAAAAGGGAATTTAGAAGGCTTTGGATTTTACGAATTTCAAACGCCTGCAAAGAGATAGGCATTTCTTATAGTAAATTCATGAAAATCTTGGCGGATTCAAAAATCAGGCTTAATAGAAAAATTCTGGCTGACATGGCAGTGAATGATACGCTGGCATTCAAGAAGCTGGCGGAAAGCGTTAGGCCTAAGGGGCAAGTTTTCTAGCTACATAGAGCCGTAGCCGCAGAGCTCGCTCTGCCTAATTTAATATAATAGGAAATTCCTTTTTAAGTCGTTGTAGGGGCGTCATTTATGGCGCCCGTTGATGCGGGTCGGATGAATCCGACCCCTACTGTGTATCTAAAACAGTGACTTGCCCTCTGCGCCCGAACTAGATTATGCATAAGTTAAAACCGCCTCAAATAGTAATATTCAGTTTCCTTGCAACGATTATTATAGGGGGGGTTATGCTGTCTTTGCCTCAAAGCTCCAGCAACGGTGTTTCAATTGGCATGATAGACGCCTTTTTTACAGCTACAAGCGCCACATGTGTTACAGGCCTTATTGTCAAAGATACTGGCGGCGCCTTTTCTAGATTTGGACAAACGGTTATTCTTTTTTTGATACAGATAGGCGGCCTGGGCATAATGACATTCTCCACGTTTTTCGCTATACTCTTTGGCAAGAAACTTACGCTCAGGGAAAACGTAGTTATAAAAGACGCATTAGGCCACCATGGTGTTGTGGGTTTAAAGACCCTTATATTTTATATCCTTGGGATTACCTTAGCCATAGAAACCATTGGAGCGTTTTGCCTCTATGCCAGGTTAGGGAATTTGTATTCATCCATATTTCATTCTATATCAGCCTTTTGTAACGCGGGATTTTCCCTTAGCGCCGCGAGCTTCATGAGTTACAGGCAGGATACATATGTGAACCTTGTCATGGCGTCTTTAATAGTACTGGGCGGCATAGGTTTCGTGGTTATCATTGACCTGCCGAAGATATTAAAATGGGTATTCAGAAGACTTTTCTTGCGGACCAACGAGGATATCAACCATCTCTTTTCAAAGATAAGCCTTCAGACAAAACTGGCGGTGAGTATAAGCGCTATATTGCTGGCCGCGGGATGTATAGCGATTTTTCTTATAGAGAATAATAGGATTTTATACGGCTACAGCTTGAAGGATAAAATCATCTCGTCTTTTTTTCAATCCGTTACCGCGAGGACAGCCGGATTTAATACTGTCTCAATACAAAATCTAGCGAGTCCGACATTATTTTTTCTTATAATATTGATGTTTATCGGCGCCTCCCCGGGTTCCACAGGCGGAGGCATCAAGACCTGCACACTTGGGGTGATTGTGGCCTGGGCCAGGGGCATGATAAAGAACAGGCAGAATATACATGCTTTCAAGAGAAATATCCCCAAACCTATCTTCAGAAAAGCGATTATGATAACAGGATTAGCTGTCACATGGATAGTATTCTTTACAATGCTGCTGAGTTTTATTGAAGAGAGAAATGAGGCGATGCCCAATTATTTCTTAAGGATCCTTTTTGAAGTAACATCCGCGTTTGGCACTGTGGGGCTTTCAACAGGAATAACGCCGATCCTGAGTTCTATTGGCAAGGCCCTGATCATGCTCACGATGTTTGCGGGGAGGCTCGGGCCTTTGACGCTTGCGCTTGCGCTTGCGACAAAGGAAGAAATAGCATCTTATAAATACCCTGACGAGAAGGTAATGGTGGGGTAAATTGGCTCTAGGCTGAAGGCTAGAGCAACATGTAGTTTAGGAGATGATATCATGAGACAGTTTGCTGTAATAGGATTGGGCAGGTTTGGGTGGAGTGTGGCCAAGACATTAAGCGAAAAAGGGCATCAAGTGCTTGCCATTGATAAAAATGAAGAACTGGTTCAGGGCGCGTCTGATTTTGTGACTGAAGCAGTGCAGGTGGATTCTACTGATGAGAAGGCCTTGAAGGCAGTAGGCATAATGAATGTAGACGTGGCAATTCTTGGTATAGGCACAAACTTGGAAGCCTCGGTGTTGACCGCGTTAATTTTAAAGGAGCTTGGAATACAACACATTGTTGCCAGGGCAGTTACTGACGAACATGGCAAGGTGCTGGAGCGGGTGGGGGCGACAAAGGTCATATTGCTGGAACGGGACATGGGGATAAGAGTAGCGAACTCTCTCGTTTCTCCGTCTGTACTTGAGCACATAGAACTCTCCCCGGAATTCAGTATAATGGAGACAGTACCTCCTAAGGAATTTATAGGTAAGTCTATCAGGGATTTGGATGTAAGAGCCCGGTATGATTTGAATATTATAGGCGTGCGCAAGGCAGAATCTGCCAGAGAAACGACCTGTGAGCTGAACATTGCGCCTAAGGCCGATTATGTTATAAAACAAGGGGATGTTTTTGTGATCCTAGGGTCTAACGTAAATCTGGATAAGTTTAAAAAGACATATCATATAGAGAAATGACAGTGCCCGATGCGGAAGGGTTAACATGATTAAAAGGAGAGCATATGAAGTTGCTGGAAAAATTAAAAAATATAGATAAGGCCGCGGTTAAAGAAGTAATAGAAGCAGCCAAGTTTGAAACTCTGGAACAGGTCAAGATCAGGTATCTTGGGCGTAAAGGCGTTCTGCAGGAGGCCATAAAGGGCATAAAAAGCGTGTCAAAGAAGGACAAGCCAAAAGTTGGCCAGCTTATTAATGAATTAAAGAATAAATTAACAGCCCTGATTAAAGAAAAAGAGCAGTCTTTTATGGCTGCGGAATGTTCTTTGCTGGAGCCTAATGACATAACGCTCCCCGGCATAAAAAAAGAGATCGGTCATGAACACCCTTTATTAAAAACCATGGAGGATATTATAGATATATTTGTCAGGATGGGGTTTAAATCAGTAGATTCTCCCGAAGTGGAGACAGAGTTCTATAATTTCGAGGCGCTTAACATACCAAAAGACCACCCTTCCAGGGAGACATTCCACACGTTTTATGTAGAAAATGGCATGCTATTAAGGAGTCAGACATCAACTGCTCAGATAAGGATAATGGAAAAAGAAAAACCGCCTTTACAGATTATTCATGCAGGCAAGGTCTACAGGCCCGACGCTGTTGACGCAAGCCATTCTTTTATGTTCTACCAGATAGAAGGTTTTATGGTGGCAGAAGGAATAGTATTTTCTGACTTAAAGGGCGTCTTGGAACGATTCGCAAAAGAATATTTCGGAGAAGAGGTAAAGATGCGGTTCAGGCCTCATTATTTTCCGTTTACAGAGCCTTCGGCAGAGGTCGATATCTCATGCTTTATATGCGGGGCCAAAGGATGCAGGGTATGTTCTTATAAAGGGTGGCTGGAGATACTCGGCGCAGGCATGATAAACCCCAGGGTATTTGAGTTTGTAAAATACGATACCTCAAAATATACAGGTTTTGCTTTTGGTATGGGTATTGACAGGATCTGCATGCTAAAGCATGGCATAGATAATATAAGATTATTTTACGAAAACGATGTGAGGTTTTTAAAACAGTTTTGATGAGCTTTCAGCCATCAGCTATCAGATTTCAGCGGCTGACAGCTGAAGAACACGGAGGGTCCAGTGAAAAAAATAGTTAGTTTTTTTGCGGTAATTTTATTCGTTGTGTTATGCATCGGTGTTTCAGTTATAGCCGAAGAGGTCATCACTCTTACCACCTATTACCCCGCTCCATTCGGTAACTATATAGAACTTCAGGCAACAAAATTTGCCGTGGGCTCTTCCACGGCCATGCCTACTGTAGACGGAGATTTGGCTGCGGTAAGGATAGCTGTGGGGTCGAGCGCAACCATGCCTACTGTAGACGGAGATTTGACGGCAGACGGGACAATACAGGCAAACACGGGGTTTAATATTAACGGGACAGCAGGACATGCAGGTACTTATACAGTTGTTACTGATGTTCAAATGGCCGGCTTGGCCGTGCAGAAAAAAACCAGGACCATTACTATAAGCGGTGGGATTATAACAAATGTCAGCGCAGAGAGCGGTTGGTTATAAATTACAAATTCGGAACTCCTGTCATTGCGAGGCCGAAGGCCGAAGCGACCGAGGACGAAATGTCCGAGGAAGTGCCGAGCCCTCCGGGCGAGGCCAATCTCAGGCAAAGATCCTTCGGATGTTCCTGTTCGTCACATCCTCAGGATAAATTCGCACTTATCACTTACGTCGCCCACAGGGCGACGTAAGTGATGTGCTCATTTAAAGAGAGGTAGTTATGCGAGTAAGTCTGGATTGGTTAAAGGATTTTGTTCTTATAAAGGGCGGTCTTGAAAAGATACAGGACGAACTTACAATGACCGGATTAGAGGTCACCTCTGTCGTTAATATAGAGGGTGACAGCATAATGGATATAGAAATTACACCCAATAGGCCTGATTGTCTTTCTGTCCTGGGGATTGCAAGAGAACTGGCAGCTGCAACCGACAGTCAATTAAAAGAGCCGTATTCGGTAAATAGGCATTATATGAAAAGAGGCCCTGGCAAAGGCAGCGCTAAGATAGAGATACAGGACAAAAAGGCCTGCCCACGGTATGTCGGCTGTATTATAAAGGGTGTTAAAGTCGGGCCATCGCCTAAATGGCTGATCCAGAGATTGAATGCCATGGGGTTAAGGTCCGTGAATAATATAGTTGATATTACAAATTATGTACTCTTTGAATTGGGTCAGCCCCTGCACGCGTTTGATCTGGATAAACTGGAGAATAAAAAGATAGTTGTAAGAAGGGCCAAAAAAGGAGAATCCATTGTTACCATAGACGGGATAAATAGAGAGTTAGACCCCAATATGCTGATTATCGCTGACAGCGAGAAGCCGGTGGCGATAGCTGGCATAATGGGAGGCAGGAATACAGAGATATCGAGCGAGACAAAGAATGTACTGCTCGAGAGCGCCTATTTTGATCCTATGATTATAAGAAAAACCCAGCGCGTGCTCGGGCTTGCCTCAGAGTCTAGCTACAGGTTTGAGCGGGGAGTGGATTTTGGCATGGTCCTGGCCGCCAGTATCAGGGCGCAGGAGGTGATAAAGAACGAGGCAGGAGGAAGACTCTCTGGTAAGATTACCGATATAGGCGGAAGATTGGCAAAAGAAAAAGAGATAGTTCTTTTTCTCGATGAAATACCAAGGGTGTTGGGGATTGACATACCGCCCGCTAAAACCATGGACTATTTTAATAGATTAAATCTAAGGACAGCAAAAAAACCTCAGAACAAGATCCTGGTAAAGGTCCCTTCTTACAGGCAGGACCTGGGATGCGGGATAGATTTAATCGAGGAACTTGCCAGGCTTTACGGCTACGACAAGATCCCGGCAAAATGCCCGGTATTTACAATACAAAAGACGTTCAAGGAAGAGAGAAAGGGCCTTATCGCATTGGCTAGAGAAATAAAAAAGAAACTGTGCTCTCTTGGCATGAATGAGATTGTTACTTATACATTGACATCAAGGGCTGCCATAGAGGCGTTGGGCAGGCCTTTTGATAATTTGGTGCGCCTCAGAAATCCCCTTAGCTCTAACCAAGAACTGATGAGGCCAAGTCTATTGTCTGAGATGATGGGAACCCTTAGCTGGAACCTTAACAGGAATAATTCTTTTCTACAGCTTTTTGAGTTGAGCAAAGTTTATTCGCTTAACAAGGATGGCAAGGGAGTCGAAGAACAACTAAGCCTTTCTCTCGGTATATGTGGTTCTACGCCAGGCAGCTGGAAAGAAAAATCAAGGGAGATAGATTTTTTTGATTTAAAAGGAATCGTAGAAATATTGTTGTATTCCCTTAACATAAGTAATTACACAATAGAGAAAATAGACTCACCTATATTTAAAGAAACCATGTCAAGCGGCATTAAGATCGATGGAAATATACTTGGCGAGTTCGGTGAGGCCAGGCAGGATGTGGCCAGGCAGTTTGATATAAAACAAAGAGTTTTTCTGGCCGAGATAACAGTAGAGGGGCTTTTAAAGCATGCGGATCTGAACAAGAGATTTATGCCGCTCCCGAAATACCCCGCGATAAAACGCGATATATCCATGTTGATAGACGATTCTGTGCAAGCAGAAAGCATACTGGATGTGATAAAGGAAAACGCGGGCGGCCTAGTAAGATCAGTAGAGGTGTTTGATATATATAAGGGGCAGCAGATAGAAAAGGGCAAAAAGAGCTTGGCATACACACTGGAATACCGATCTGACGAAAAGACCCTGAAGGACGAAGAGATTAGCAAGGCGCACAAAGACATACAAGGGGTCCTTGTAAATAAGCTCGGCGCCCAAATAAGATAGCACAGCGCATAGCGTTAATACGTGTTCATGCTATGCCCTATGCGCTTTGCGACAATGTTGATTTATGTAGCACGGCATGGTATACTATAGTTGTCCCTGCGATGTGCGTGTTGAAGCGGAATATTTTGGACCAACACCAAAAAAACGGGAGCCTGATTTTAGATGCGGCTGTAGGCCTTGCATAAGATAGCAAGGAAACAATAAACATCTAATAAGGCGCCCACCTGCTTCAAGGGTTCATTAATAAATCCTTTCACACGGCATTAGTGGGGATTTATTTTTTTTAGGTGAAAACTTTTGAAAGTTTTCACCTAAAAAAAATATCCTGAGCGTAGTCGAAGGATTATTATTTAAATATGTCCGACCTTTTTGTGCCCAAGGAACAACAATCAGTAAACCAGCCATTAGCCGTGCGTATGCGGCCAAGGGATTTGAAGGAGTTTGTGGGCCAGGTCCATATACTCGGCGAGGGAAAATTATTGCGCAGGGCCATAGATGCTGACAGGATCACATCCCTTGTGCTTTATGGCCCGCCCGGGACAGGCAAGACAGCCCTTGCTCATGTAATAGCAAGTGTCACAAATTCTTTTTTTCAGGCAATAAACGCAGTCAGTTCTAATATCCAAGAATTGAGAGATGCCATAAAGGCCTCTAAAGAAAGAGAAAGAGCGAATAATAAAAAGACAATACTTTTTATTGATGAGATACACAGGTTTAATAAGGCCCAGCAGGATGTCCTGATGCCGGATGTGGAGTCTGGTAATCCTATTTTGATAGGCGCCACAACTCATAATCCGTTTTTTTCCCTGGTCTCTCCGCTTATATCGCGTTCAATTGTTTTTGAATTGAAAAGGCTTTCTAAAGAGGAGATAATCGTTATACTCAAGAACGCGCTTAAAGACAGAGAGCGCGGGCTGGGGGCTATAGAGATAAAAATAGATGATACAATTCTAGGATTCCTGGCTGATGCTTCAGACGGTGATGCAAGAAAGGCGCTTAATGCGCTTGAGATAGGGGCCTTGACCACCCTGCCCGATAAAAATAATACTGTAAATTTTACCATAAAAGTAGCAGAAGAATCTATACAGAAAAAGGCTGTTATATATGACAAAGATGAGGATGGTCATTATGACACTATATCAGCTTTTATTAAGAGCATGCGCGGATCCGATCCAGACGCAGCTCTATACTGGCTTGCAAAGATGTTATATGCAGGCGAGGATCTGAGGTTCATAGCAAGGCGCATTGTAATTTGTGCCGCCGAAGATGTTGGCAATGCAGATCCGCAGGCCCTGGTAATGGCAAATGCGGCATTCCAAGTGTCTGAGTTTGTTGGAATGCCAGAGGCCAGGATTCCTTTGGCCCAAGCAGTATGTTATGTGGCATCTGCTCCTAAAAGTAACGCCGTTTATCTGGGGATTGATAAGGCAATGAAAGATGTAGAGGAGTCTAGGACAATGGAGATCCCGAAGCATCTAAAGGATGCAAATTATCCTGGAGCAAAAAAATTAGGTCACGGCGAGGGATATAAATATAGCCATCAATATAAAGACCATTACGTGGAGCAGGAATATATCCCGGATAAAAAGAAATACTATGAGCCCACAGATATTGGGTATGAGAAGAAGATAAAGGAGTATTTACAGAAAATTAAAGGCAAAGGTCTTTAATATGTACCCCGTTCCAAATTCTTAAATATGCTCAAATTATTTATCAGCATTGTATGCAGTGTAGTTACAAAAGATAAATTGAGTATCGCTTAGAATTTGGAACGGGGTGTAGGGCACACTTTAGTGTGCCAAAAGACAAGATATGCCTGAGAAAAAATCATCATACAAAGGCTTACAGGAAAATGTCCGTAATTTAAAAACCCCGAAGATAGACGTATGGCGCAACCAATACACGGATAAAGATTACGTGGTCACTCTCCAGCACCCCGAGTTTACCTGTGTATGCCCTAAAACAGCTCTTCCGGATTTCGCAGCCATAACGATTCAGTATAAGCCTGATAAAGTGTGCGTGGAGCTGAAGTCATTTAAGCTCTATCTGCTTTTTTACAGGGATGTGGGCATTTTCCACGAACACGTAATAAACAAGATCCTGGATGATTTCGTGGCCTCGTGCAGGCCAAGGTGGGTGGGTATTAAAGGCGAGTTCAATACGCGCGGTGGGATTAAAACCACGGTTACCAGCGAATACAATAGGAGTTAAATATGATAGCGAAGACAAAAAAAGACGTACTGGCTCTAGTCAAAAAGCACGACATTAAATTTATAAAACTATGGTTCGCGGATGTCCTGGGTTTTCAGAAGGGTATCGCCATTACTAAACGCGAACTAGAGAAGGCCATGAGCGAAGGCATGGGTTTTGACGGCTCATCCATAGAGGGTTTCGCGCGCATTGAGGAAAGCGATATGGTGGCCATGCCGGACGCGTCAACATTTCAGTTGATTCCCTGGCGGAATGACAAAGAA
>JBDRBM010000008.1:0-32948 GCA_043822665.1 Candidatus Omnitrophota bacterium | reverse complement strand
TGGAGCGGGTGATGGGAATCGAACCCACGCTGCGAGCTTGGGAAGCTCGTGTTCTACCATTGAACTACACCCGCCAAATTTGCGAAGCAAATTTGATCCTGAAGCGCTGTTACTCGGGGACCGTGTATCGGGGTTCGTTACACGTTACCCGATCCCCGATATCCATTACCCTGCCTTCATCAATTTTCTTAATCTTTTATACCTTACTTCTATATCCTTCTTTTTTAGCTTAAGAAATCTATTAACACTTAAGTCTTCAACTGTAAAAGACGCCATTACAGTGCCATAGAACAAGGCCCTGCGCACAGTTTCGTCGTTTATTCTTTTGGCTTTAGCCAAGTACCCCATAAAACCGCCTGCGAATGTATCTCCAGCTCCCGTGGGATCGCGCACAGTCTCCAAGAGGTATGCAGGCGCTGCTAAGATCGCTTCGTCTCTCGCGAAAAGTATTGCGCCGTATTCCCCTCTTTTGATAATAGCAAAACGCGGGCCCATTGAAAGGAGATATTTCCCCGCCTTCATTATATTGGATTCCCCTGAGAAAAGCCTTGCCTCCGCATCGTTTAAAAACACAGAAGAGGCTTTCTTCATAAGTTTTTTTAACGCGATACCTTTATTTTGTATCCAATAATTCATCGAGTCACACCCGATAAACCTGTCATTTTTAAACTGTTTTAATATAAAGAGCTGCAGGTCGGGGTCGATATTGGCAAGAAATATAACCTCACTATTTTTGTATTCTTCGGGTATCTTCGGCCTAAAGTCAGCAAATACGTTCAGCTGCGTCTGTATGGTCTTTGCGCAGTTCATATCGTCAATATAGGAACCTTCCCACCTGAATGTCCTGCCGTCTTTTACTTCCAGCCCTTTAATATCTACTCCGAAAGATCTTATCAGGGAACTGTGCTTGCATGGAAAATCCCTGCCGACAGTGGCCACTAGATTAACCTTTGTAAAAAAACTGGCGCCTATGGAAAAATATGTCGCGGAACCGCCAAGCACTTCCCGGGAGCTGCAGGTTGGCGTAGTTATGGTGTCCAGCGCTACCGAGCCTATCACTAGTATTCTTCTCATTTAAAATACCTTTTAATTATTTTCATCGAACAGTAATCACTACACATGGTGCATACGTCGTTTTTTTTAGGCATGGCTGATTTTCTATACAATGCCGCCTTTGCCGGATCTATGGATTCTTTTATTTGAGCTTTCCAGTTGCGCTGCGCGCGATAAACCGACATCCTTTTGTCGCGGTCTAAAGCGCCTGGCACGCGTTTTGTTATGTCAGCCGCGTGCGCGGCTATCTTGGAAGCTATGACGCCGTCTCTAACATCGTCTTCGCTAGGTATCCTTAGGTGCTCGGACGGGGTTACATAGCACAAAAAGTCAGCTCCATAAAGGCCTGCCATGGCGCCTCCGATAGCTCCGGTTATATGATCGTAGCCCGGCGCGATATCTGTTACTAACGGTCCCAGGACATAAAAAGGGGCGTTGTTGCACAGTCTCTTTTCCATTATTACATTCGACTCTATCTGGTCCATTGGTACATGCCCCGGGCCTTCGATCATTACCTGTACATTGTTTTCCCTGGCCCTTTCCGCAAGTTCTCCGAGAATAATCAATTCTTGTATCTGAGGCCTGTCAGTCGCGTCAACGACACTACCTGGCCTCATGCCGTCTCCAAGACTAAGTGTTATATCGTATTGCCTGGCGATCCTGATTATATCATCGAAATATTCGTAAAAAGGGTTTTCTTTTTTATTGAGTATCATCCATTCCGCAAGAAAGGCGCCGCCACGCGAAACTATTTCTATGAGCCGCTTTTTCTTCTTCAGGTAGCTTAATATGTCCTGTGTCACGCCACAATGCACTGTAAAAAAATCCACACCATCCCGCGCCTGTTCCTCTAATACATCAAGGATGTCGTCTTTTGTCATGAGAGATATTCTGCCCTTTTTTCTACAGGCGTTAATTACTGCCTGGTATACAGGGACCGTGCCCACAGGGACACTTGAATTCTTTATAATAGCTCTGCGGATTTTCCTTATGTTGCCTCCCGTACTGAGGTCCATGACTGTATCAGCGCCGTACTTTACAGCAGAACGCATTTTCTTTAATTCGAGCTTTATCTCTGCCTTGTCTAATGATGTCCCGAGATTCGCGTTTACCTTAGTGGCAAGTCCTTCCCCCACGGCGCATGGCCGTATCCTTCTCTGAGAGTTTTTCAGAATGACAATACTGCCGCTTTTGACGCGTTTTCTCAATATATCGAGAGGCATGCCTTCTTTTTTTGCGGCATAACGCATCTCAGGAGATGTTCTATTTAGTTTTGCGAGCTCTAATTGTGTCATTGTATTTTTTTTCAATCTCGTAAACATCGAATCTTATTTTTCTGTATTTGCGGCTTGCGGCGTCGTCTATTATCCTGCAGCACTCCTCAAGCACTCTTAATGATTCTTTTACGCGTTCTATGTTCGCCATGAACATTCCTGACGAACCACTGTTTTTTGATTTTTTAAAATCCCTGAACTTCATGCAATCGTTTTTTATATCCCTTGATTCAATAAGGTTTCTTAAGGCAAGTCTTTTAGAGTTTAAAATCGCCCTGGTCGTAGAATGCCGGGCTGTCTTCAGCAATCCTGCAAGAGGTTCCGCGGGTATGGTAAATCTCGAGATGTCCTCGCATACCCTGAGGCCTTCTCTTGCCCTGTTTAAGTTCGCGTCTATTATCCGCAGGATCTTTCTCATTAACTTTTTTTTATTTTGTTTATAATGGACTTTGTTGAATATCCTTTTAGGTATGGCAGGCTCTTTACTGTTCCGCCGCGGGACTGGACAAAATCAGCGCCTACAATATCTTTTACAGCCCAGTCTCCGCCCTTTACAAGGACATCAGGCCGTAAAGCCTTTATCAACCTTATCGGGGTGGGTTCTGAAAAGATAACCACAAAGTCCACGCTTTCAAGGGCGGATAATACCCTTGCCCTGTCATTTTGCGGCGTTATTGGGCGGCACTTGCCTTTTAATTTCCTGACCGAAGAATCGCTGTTTAGCCCAACAATAAGAATATCTCCCAGCGCTTTTGCCTTTGACAGGTAGTCTACGTGACCGGGGTGCAGAATATCAAAACACCCATTAGTGAAAACAATCTTCTCCCTGCCCTTAACCGTCTTTATGATCTTTTTAATGCCGGCCAGGGTTTTTATCTTCTTATAATTCATCTTCAATTAACTCGCACACAATATGACCTATGGTAATGTGGGCTTCCTGTACGCGAGGCGTATTGCTAGAAGGCACGCAAATTGATAGGTCAGCTATCCGTGATAGCATTCCTCTGTATTTACCTGTCAGGACAGCTGTTTTCATCTTTATCTTAGCCGCTTTTGATATGCCGCGGATTACATTTTTAGACTTTCCGCTTGTGGATAACCCAATAGCCATATCCCCTTTTTTACCCAATGCCTCGATTTGCCTTTCGAATATATATTCAAAATCATAGTCGTTGGAAAGCGCCGTTATGATGGATGCGTTGGAAGAAAGGGCTATAGCAGGCAATGCCCTTCTTTCTTTACGAAATCTCCCGACAAGTTCAGCTGTAATATGCAGGCTGTCAGACGCGCTGCCGCCATTTCCAAATATAAGTATTTTGTTACCGTTTTTCAGCGTGGCCAGCATCATCTTGGCCAGATTGCGGATATTGGCGATCTGGTTTTTAATAAGGGCTTCTTTTACGCTTATATCTTCTTTTATCAATGCGGCTATTTTATCTTTCATGACCAATCCTTACCGAATCTTCTTTGATTCGCTTCCTTGCATGCCCGGACTTACCCAAAAAACACTCTTGCTATATCATAAAGCTCCATATCAACTGTCTTTAATTTGCAGACAGCGGATTTAAGCGGTACAGCTATTACCTTATTGCCTTGTAACGCCGTCATCTTTCCATATTCCTTGCTTAATACTAACTCCATGGCCTTCATGCCAAATCTCGTGCCAAGAACCCTGTCAAAGGCAGTGGGGGTTCCGCCTCTCTGGATATGGCCAAGGACCGTTACTCTGGTCTCATATCCTGTCCTTTTTTCTATTTCATCTCCGAGAATATGCCCTATGCCGCCGAGCCTGACATGGCCGAACTGGTCCAGTTTTTCCTCTTGCGTAACCATGGTGCCTTCCTTGAATTTAGCGCCTTCTGCTGCCACTACTATGCTGAAACTCTTGCCTCTGGCATGACGACGCTTAAGAAGATCGCAGACCTCCGCTATGTCTATAGGTACTTCAGGTATAAGAATAATATCGGCGCCCCCTGCTATCCCTGCCTCAAGCGCTATCCAGCCAGCATGCCTTCCCATGACTTCGACAACCATGATCCGGTTGTGAGATTCGGCTGTAGTATGAAGCCTGTCAATAGCTTCTGTAGCGATATTAAGCGCTGTGTCAAACCCAAAAGTTACATCAGTGCATGAAAGATCATTATCAATCGTCTTTGGCGCCCCTACAACATTTACCCCTTCTTCAGACAGTTTTGCCGCTACACCCAAGGTGTCTTCTCCGCCAATAGCTATAAGCGCCTCAAACTCTAATTTTTTGTAATTGTCTTTTAATTTCTGGACATCTCCCTCTTTCCTGTAAGGGTTTGTCCTGGAGGTGCCTAATATGGTTCCGCCTTTGGGCAGGATACCCGAAACTGCCGCAAGATCCAGGTTTACCATATCATTTTCTATCAAACCTTTCCAGCCATTCTTGATGCCAACTACCTGGTAACCTTCCTTAATAGCATACCTGACAGCCGCCCTTATTACAGAATTTAAGCCCGGGCAATCACCCCCTCCTGTTAATACCCCTATCTTTTTCATTGCATCCTCCTAATATAACTTAAGCAAAGCAAGCTTTGCGGCTACATCTTAACTTGACGAAACTTACAATCTGAATGTAACTTTCGTCAAGTTAAGCACATTAGTAGGGGACCCTTAAGGGTCCCCTACTAATGTGTGCCTACAAAAAGGAAATTCCTATACTATCAAGTTAAGCGCGTAAGATGGTACGACTACTCATTTGCCGTATTCGATCTCGCCTTTGAAACCTGTTTCTTCCTTTGTTTTTATTGACTCCTTTTGCTCCCGTTTGGCTATCTTTGTCACATCAACTTTTATTGTTACTGACTCTTCTAACCCCAGCATCTCCTGCAGCTTAATCCTTATGGCATTCTGTATTTTCTCTGTTGTCTCAGGGATATTACCGCCGGAATAAAGCACCGCCTTCGTGATAACCTCTACCCCTTTTTTATTAGCTGATATGCTTGACCTGAGCTCTTTTATTTCAGCCATATTGTTACCCAGTTTTTTTATATAATCCTCTATTGCCGCAAGTGATACTGTAACCCTGCCGTATGGATTGTCAAAAGCGATAGTTTTGTGTTTTCGCATTTTTCCCAAAGATATTTGGGCAATAGATATGTTGATAAAAATCAATAGAAGGCCTGTCAATGCCATGCCAAGCCTTACGTTACTGGCATGAGACAAGGAGCTCACTATGTTTACAATGACATCCAGAGACTCCGTGCGCAGTGATAATGCGATCAATACCGCTCCGACTATAGAAAATAATAACGTGTAGATAAAAATAGCTATTGCGCTAAAAATCTTCATGTCTTACCTCCTCCGCGGATTATTCGCCCGCAGCCATTTTTTCCACATAGTCGGTTGCAAAATCACCCCTAAGAAATAAGGCATCTCCCATAACATGCTTGTGGAAGGGTATGGTTGTTTTGATCGGGGCTATCATAAATTCGTCCAGCGCCCTCTTCATTACCTTTATGGCCTCTTGCCTATCCTTACCGAAACAAATAAGCTTTGCTATCATAGAGTCGTAATACGGGGAAATGTTATAGCCTGAATAGACATGCGAATCCACTCTGACGCCCGGGCCTCCCGGAGGCAGGAATACATCGATCCTGCCAGGTGAAGGCATAAAATTATTATCAGGGTTTTCAGCGTTTATCCTGCATTCAATAGCCGAACCTTTTATCTTTATTGAATCCTGCTTATAAGAAAGTTTCAGGCCGGCGGCGATTTTTATCTGTTCTTTCACCAGATCTATGCCGGTAACCATCTCTGTGACAGGGTGCTCTACCTGTATCCTTGTATTGACCTCGAGAAAATAAAAATTGCCGTATCTGTCAAGGAGAAATTCCACTGTCCCCGCGTTAATATAGTTACACGCCCTGGCGGCTTTTACAGCCATATCGCCTATCTTCTTTCTTAATTTCGAATCTATCGCGGGGGAAGGTGACTCCTCTATAAGCTTTTGATGACGCCTCTGGATTGTACAATCTCTTTCTCCCAGGTGTATTACGTGCCCGTATTTATCGGCCAGGATCTGTACTTCTATATGCCTGGGCCTCTCTATATATTTTTCAAGATAGACATCAGGGATTCCGAACGCTGCCTCTGCCTCTTGCTGCGCGGTTATAAAAGAGCTGATAAGCCTCACGTCATTATGACATACCCTCATGCCTTTACCGCCTCCGCCGGCAGACGCCTTGATAATAACAGGGTACCTTATCTTTTTTGCTATTTTTATAGCCTCTTCTTTTGTCTTTATTATTTCAGGGCTGCCAGGGACAACACTGATACCTATTTTTTGCATTGTATGGCGCGCGGTCATCTTGTCGCCCAAGAGCCTTATATTTTCAGGCGTAGGCCCTATAAAGGCTATGTCGCATGACTCGCAGATCTCCGCAAAATGCGCGTTTTCTGAGAGAAAACCATAACCGGGGTGGATAGCATCAACGTCTGTTATTTCAGCCGCGCTGATAATAGCTGGTATATTAAGATAACTTTCGGAGGGCGATGACGGGCCAATACAAACTGCTTCATCGGCAAGCTTAGCATGAAGTGATTCAGTGTCTGCCGCTGAATATACAGCCACTGTTTTTATGCCCATTTCCTTGCAGGCACGTATTATCCTTACAGCGACTTCACCGCGATTAGCTATTAGTATTTTTGAAAACATAAGGGTGAGTTCAATGTTTTATTCTGGCGGCTCTATCCGCCTCAACGGCCTGAGAAGCCTTTTTCTTCCGCGCCGACACAGTGCTCTTCGAACCATTG
Organism: Candidatus Omnitrophota bacterium; assembly: GCA_043822665.1. Classification (GTDB taxonomy): domain Bacteria; phylum Omnitrophota; class Gorgyraeia; order Gorgyraeales; family Gorgyraeaceae; genus JAHIEN01. Next base: position 25,842 of record JBDRBM010000008.1, on the reverse strand, counting down.
TGATAAGCTGTGAATATGCTGATTTTTACGCCGGTTCCACCATGAACAAGACCTGGCCGTATTCAACAGGCGTTGTGTTCTCGGCTACTACCTCCACTATCTTGCCTTTGACCTCTGACTTTATCTCATTCATCAGTTTCATCGCCTCGATTACGCAGACTATCTGCCCGACTTCTACCTGTTGCCCTATCTCGACATAGGGCTTTACTTCGGGAGAAGACGATCTGTAGAATGTCCCTACCATTGGGGTCTTGATAGCGACTAGATTTTTCTCAGGAGCTGTATCTGTTTTTATGGCATCCGCGGAAACCGCGGGTCTCATAGATTCTATAATTTTTCTTGCGCTTGATTCTTCGGATATGGCCTCGAATTTCCCGGCCGAGGCTTTCTTTATCCGTATTTTTGTTCCTTCGCGCTCAATCTCCAGCTCATACAAGTCATTTTCGTTCATTAGATTGATTAACTCTTTAATCTCTTTTAAGTTCATGGTAAACTCCTCGTTATAAATCCGAAATCCTGGATTCGGAACAAAATAGTCACCTTTTATGCCCGGCCCACATATCCCTTTGTCCTGGTATCTATTCGCACTACATCACCTTCATTTATAAAAAGCGGCACAGCGATGTTCATGCCTGTTTCTGTCGCAGCCGGCTTTGTGCCTGCCCTCGAAGTATCACCTCTTATCCCCGGTTCTGTTGATTTTATCCTCATATCAATAAAAATAGGCAGTTCAAGCGCTATCACCTTATTGTCATACAGAAGAGCGGTAACTTCAAGATTTTCCTTCAGATAGTCTATGACCTCGCCGATCTGGTCTTTACGCAAAGATATCTGCTCAAAGGTGTCATGGTCCATAAACTCAAATGTGTCATGTGACGAATATAGATATTGAAAATTCTTCTTTTCTACATGTATCATCTCCATTTTTTCGCCAGACCTCACAGTCCTATCCACCACTGTGCCCAGTTTTATATTCTTCAATTTCAACCGCACAAACGCCCCGCCTTTTCCAGGCTTGACGTGCTGCCGCTCTATAATATAGTATATTTCCTCTTCCAGCTGCACTGCATGGCCCTTTTTTATCTGATTGATCTCTATCTGCATAATATCTTACCACAGCCTCCTGTTAATACCTCGCAACCGTTTTTGGTTACCAAAACAACGTCTTCTATTCTAATACCTCCCCAGCGTGGTATATAGATACCCGGCTCCACAGTCACAGTCATCCCCTGTTCAAGCACCGCGCTGCTTTTACCGGAAAGCAAAGGCTCTTCATGTATCTCAAGCCCTATACCATGACCAAGACTATGGACAAAATGCCTGCCAAATCCCTTATCTTTTATATATGTTCTAGATATAGCATCTATAAAACTAGCCTTGACCCCTGGCTTAATACTGTCAATAGCCTTTTTCTGGGCGTCAAAAACAACATTGTATACGCGGGAATACTTGCGCTTAATTCTACCTAAGAAAACCGTTCTTGTCAAGTCAGAATTATAGCCACAATCCCTTGCGCCTAAGTCTATTACAACTATTTTACCTTTTTTAATTTTTTTATCAGTAGCAACGGCGTGAGGCATGGAAGAATTAACGCCAGAAGCGACTATTATTTCAAAACCAGCCGGTTCAATCCCCTTTTTCAATAAGTATGCTTCTATCTTTTGTTTCACAAAGGTTTCAGTAGAAAAGCGGCTGAGATTTCTCAAGCCATAATTCATAGCGCAACAGCCATAACGACAGGCATTCCTGATGCATTCTATCTCATAAGAGTCTTTTACCTTCCTCAAGGATTCTACGATACCTTTTACGGGCACCAGGCGTATATTGCCGGTGGATTTTTTTAGGGCAGTGAATTCTGAGTAAGTTAAGTTGTCGGATTCAAATCCAACACGCTCAGCACGGTTCTTTTTTAAAATGCCGTCAACGCGCTGTGAGGGATTTTTTATTCCCGTGGCCACAACAGAAGTATTTCTGGCAGCCTTGGAATATTCTTCCGTATATCTCGCGTCTGTAATGATGGAACTGCCGAAATGAGAAACGATTAATAGGGATTCCTCTCCTCTTGCGCCGGTAAGGTAAGATATGTTCTCTTTCTTTCTGACAATCAAGGCGTCAAGAGATTTCGCCTCCAGGACATCGAGTAATTTTCTTTGCCGCAATGGGAAGTTAAAGGCTATTTTCATAAGTTAACTCATTGCTAAGGTTCAACCTCAGCCGCAATTTTTAGCCAGCTTTATCGCTGCCTCTATGCCATAAATATAGCTATCCAGGCCAAAGCCGGATATCTGGCCTTTTGCGACAGGCGCAATAAGAGAAGCGCGCCTAAAATCCTCTCTGGAATAGATATTGGAAAGGTGGACCTCTACTGTTGGTATGTCAGTGGCTGATATGGCGTCGCGAATGGCGACACTGGTATGCGTGTAGGCCGCGGGGTTGATAAGCATGGCCGCGCACGTCTTTTTGGCTTTACCTATCTTATCCACAATCTCGCCCTCATGGTTTGACTGAAATATCTCCAGCCCGACCTTGTTCTTAGCGGCAACCTCTTTTAGTCTTTTATTGATCTCTACTATGGTAATCTTGCCATAAATATCAGGCTCTCTTTTCCCCAGAAGATTTAAATTCGGCCCATGTATTACAAGGATCTTTTTCATAAAAGCCTCCGTAGTTAATGACAAATGACAAAATCCAAAGCACAAAATAAACTCAAAATCCAAACACTTTTGTTATTTGTGCTTTGTCATTTGTCATTAAGATTCTGCTTCCTCTATCAACATCACAGGTATGCCGTTTCTGATGGGGTATTTTTTCCCGCACCCTGTACAGCAGATCTTATTATCTTTTAATTCAACTCCTGCCTTGCACGCAGGGCACGCAAGGATTTCAAGAAGTTCTTTGTCTATCATTTTAGACCTCCGGATTGTCTTCAATCTTACCTTTTACAGGATATAGCAAATGTGTTATTCCGCCGGCTATGCTGTATATTATAATAATACTCAGCCAAAGTAATGAAATGGCAAAGGCCTTATCAGCGCCTAAGTCATTTTTTAAAAAATACACAAAAGCGCCCTCTCTTACCCCTAGTCCGTTTATAGACGGCAGCATGCTAACTGCCCATACAAGGGGAATTATCAGGAATAATTTCAATAGAGGCATGACACCGCCAATAGATAGCACAAAGCAATATATGCTGACTATGCCGCATACCTGCATGAATATTGACAACAATACTATCTTTATCAAAAGAAAAGGGTGGTCTCTGTATGTGTTGATAGCGCTGTATAGTTTGTAAAGTTTTTCTTTGACCTTATCCAGAATGCCTTTCCCGCTGAATACCTGGGTCTCGGCCTTTTTGTTGAATAATAAGAACGTTGCAACGACGGACACTAAAAAAATAAAGGAAATGCCATAAAGAATGGCCTTGTTATTCAGGGTCCTTCCGATAAATATCAGTCCTATGCTTGCGATGAATATGTTGGCAATCGACCCAAAAAGCCTATCGGACAAGATAGCCGCGTAAGAGGCAAGCTTATTGTTTGTTCTTTTTGAGGTATAATAGGCCTTTGCGATATCACCTCCTATGGCAGTCGGCAGAAAATTATTAAAAAAGAACCCTATGAGCGTCAGGGATATGACATCATTCATGCCTATATTTATTTTCTGACCCGCCAATAATAGCTTTAACCTAAACGCCAGCAGTACCGTGAGTGGCATGTTTATGGCCACTCCTATTATAAAAAAGGCCTTGTTTGAATTTTTCAGTATCAGCCATATACTGCCTATGTCTTTTCGCATTATCCACACTAGGGCCGCGAGAAGTCCGAAGCTCACAATAAACCGCAGGCCCATGGATAAAGTTTTTCTATTTACCATATCACCATCCCCGCGTATCCTACAACGGAAGAATAGTCATTTGTTATGTCACCGCTTGTCTGGTATTTTACAAGTCCCGCGTGTCCCGCGCCCAGATTTTTACATACGCTTATGAGCACGCATGTCGGAGCTGACCCGCACATCGATATATTACCCTCCTTAACCACCTTGAAAAGCCTTTCATCGTCGAGCGAAAGTATGGCATCTATGGCAAGTCTATCTTTTTTCTCGGCGGATTCTCTTGACTCATAATGCGTAAAATCAGTGCTCGCTATAAAAACCGCTGAGCGGCCCACCTTTTTAAAACCCTCCGCAATATCATTACCAAGCTGCTGGTATTTTTTTATGTCAGCGTTCGAAATAATTATAGGAACTATCTTTATGTCGCTCCTTATGTACTGCAGAAAAGGCACTACCACCTCTATAGAATGCTCATATGTATGGGCCGCGGAATCATCCTTCAATAAGCCGCCTGATTTAAGCATAGACACTGCTATCTCGCTGTCTACCTTGGCTTCTCCAAGCGGGGTCAACCAGCTCCCTTTTGTCATTATACTAAAAGGGCTGCCTAAACCTGTGTGATTTGTGCCTAAAATAACCGCTGTCTTTTTGATTTCTATTTTCGAAATTGTCGCGCCTGCCACTTGGCCTGAATACACATAGCCCGCATGAGGCAATATAACTCCCTTTATATCCTGTTTCTCTGAATCTATGTCTATCAGGCTGGAAAGTATTTTCTTAAGGCTCGCTTCTGTCTGTGGGTAAAATTTTCCGGCAACAACAGGGTTTCTTTTCATAGTAATTTAACAGGTTAGTCTTTGCCCTCCATTACGATAACGGCGCATCTGTCCAGCGTAAATAACTGTTTTGCCGCGAGGCCTACGTCTTCTGCTGTAACAGAATCAATATTTTTATTATAATCTTTATAATTATTATACCCCAGGCCGTACAATTCGTCCATTGAAGCGTTGAATACAAAACTGTGGTTTGTCTGCATTTCTATCTGGCGCATTGCCTTCAGGTAATTCTTGGATTTTTCCAGGTCTTTCCGCGAGATACCTGTTTTTATAAAACCTTCTATTTCTTTAGATACAGTGTCTTTGACTTTGCTGATGTTCTCTTTTGAGGTCAGCACATAGATCGCTATGTACCCTGGGTCTATGCCTATCGCCTGAAACGCGCCTGTGGCATAGGCGAGGGCCTGCTGTTCCCTTATCTTTCTAAATAAAACTCCGGATTCCATGGAAAGAGCGTCTATCATGACTTCCACGGCATGCCTGTCTTTATTATGGATGTCTATCCCGTGAAACCCGTAAAGGACAAGGGATTGCTCTTTTTCAGTCCTAACCAATTTTTCCCTGACATTTTCAATGGGGGGTTCTTTTTCAGCCGCAGGGGTTTTTGCCTTTTTCCGCGGTATCCAGGAAAAGTATTTTTCCGCCAATGCCTCTATCTCAGGCATCTCGCAATCGCCGCATATTCCCAGCACCATATTATCAGCCGTTAATACACCGCTGACAAAATCCACAACATTTTTTCTTTCTATTCCCGCAATGCTTTCGTAAGACCCTATTACCTGGAAACGATAAGGATGATTCCCGAAAAGCAGCTCTTTTAAAAGCCTGTGTCCGCGGTTAAAGAGCTGATTATCCTGCATCTCCATGGCAGAAATTGCCTCGTTCTTTTCCCGCTTTAATTCTGCTTCAGGAAAAATAGATTTTTCACAAAGTTCAGATACGATATTAAAGGCCAGTTCTGTGTGCTCTTTTAGGCAATTTACAGTAATACCCAGGCTATTGTGCGCCGAATACGTGTCTATGGACATGCCCCTTGATTCATAAAGCCGCGCAATATCCTCTCTTGTCATGCTTCCTGTCCCATCCATCAACATAAGGCTTGCAATCCGTGATATGCCGTTATTTTCCGCATTTTCTAATAATAACCCTCCTTTTAGCAAGACAACTATAGATACTATAGGGAGCGAAGGATTTCTGGAAACTATCACCGGCAGGCCGTTTTTCAAGACTACCTTGGTAACTTCCCTGGGTTCATTGTACATTATTTTGTCTTTTTCTATTTTAAGGGCTTTGCCTGATTTACTCAGCACAACTACGGTCATGCCCTCCATATTTAAATATTTATTAGCCGCGTTTTTTAGGTCTTCTATGGTTATAGATTTTACACGCTCTATGTATGCCTCAAAAAAATACGGGTTACCTGTCAAAAGCTCTCCTATGGCCATGTCACTGGATTGCGATTCTATAGTCTCTTTCTGATACATGTAATCAGAAAGAAAATTGTTTTTAGCCCTGGATAGGTCTTCCTCTGAGACTCCGCTCTCCTTAAGATTTCTGATCTCTTTTAATATGCCATTCAGGGCTTCTCTCACCTTTTCTTCCTTTAACACGCCTGTAATGACAAATAAGCCCGGGTATTTAGGCGTGTAATTATACGCTGACACAGACAGGACGAGCTGCTCTTCCAGGCGTACCTTTCTGTTTAAGATCGAACTCTCACCCTGCCCCAGCACAAAAGACAAAAGATCAAGGGCATATAGATCATTATCCATGAAGGCAGTAGAATGAAAGGCTATGTTAAGATAGGCGCCTTCTATATCAAGCTTTTCTTCTATGTGTTTTTCAGCTATTTGCGGCGGCTCTTCAGGCAAGACAGGTATGGTATTATTACCCCTTGGCATTTTACCGAACTTTTCTTCGGCCTTTTTAAAAATCTCTCGCGCATCTATATCCCCTGCTACTGACATCACTATCTTTTCAGGCGTATAATTAGATTCAAAAAACACCATCAGGTCTTTTTTTTTCAGTCTGTCAAAATTTTCCCTGTATCCTATGATAGGCATACGATAGGGGTGAGCAAGGTAGGCGCTGGAAAAAATCAATCTTGAAATCCGCCTGCCAGGATCGTCCTTTGAAAGGTCCATCTCTCTTTTTATTACCTGTTTTTCTTTTTCCAGTTCCTTAGCGTCAAACGCGGGGGAGGTTAGCATTTCTTTTAATATATCTATCGCGATATCCGCATGTTCTTTTAATATTGTTATTCTGTATCCGGTATAATCAAACGATGTAAAACCTTCTATCTTGCCGCCATATCTATTTAATATTTCTTCAATAGCTCCTACGGGGTATTTTTTAGTGCCTTTGAACAGCATGTGCTCTATTAAATGACTTATCCCGCTGCCAAGATAACCTTCTTCGCAGGCAGAACCGACCCCTATAAAAACAGAAAAGACCACGATTGGATTCCTGTGGTCTTCTTTAGCTATGATACGCAATCCGTTGTCAAGTGTTTTTACTGCTTGGCCGTTAGATGAGTGGCATAAAATAGAGGCATCTAAAATAAAAAAAGCCAAGATGTATATAATAACAATTTTTCTTATCTTGGGCATTGTTGGGCTTATCTTATTTTTACCCCGTTAGTATTGTTCTAACGGGGTAAAAGATTATCTGGGTTTGGGAGTCCTTGCTCTTTTTCTTTTCTTTTCGCTGGGCTTCTCGTAATGCTTGCGCGCCTTTAATTGTTTGAGCACACCTTCGCGCTCTATCTTTTTTTTGAAGCGCCTGAGAGCCTTTTCCAAAGGTTCGCCTGGTGCAATCTCTATCCTGGACATATTCGTTATCACCCCTTTTATATATATTAATACTTCTTAAGGTAAAGGTATTTTATACAAAATCACAGAAATTGTCAAGCAATATGAAAACAGCAATATGAAAACAGCAATATGAAAAATAGACGATTGCTTTTTAAGCCTATGCTTAACTTGACGAAACTTACAATGTAAGTTTCGTCAAGTTAAGGCGCAAATTACGTAGGCTTACTGTTTCTATGTTTCTTTTTTTTCGCTGTCTTTCATTTCCTTTTTGAATTCTTTTATGCCTTTTCCAAGATTCTTTGCTATTTCCGGGAGTTTGGCTGCCCCGAACACAAGCAGGCATATAAGGAGTATCAGAACCAATTCTGGCATACCTATACCGAACATATTCATCCCCCTTTGTTACAGATCTTATTTAGTATGGCGTCTATATCAACATATTTTTCTACCAGCCTTGCGGCCATTCGTGTCTTATCTTTATCTTCAGGGTTTATTTTAATGGCCAGGTCGTGTATCTGCGAAGCGGCCATATATGTGTGCTGCTTGCTAAGAAGCATGGGTATCCTGGCGTTTTCCATAAGCATCATAATTTTTTTGTTGGGCACTATCCCACCTGTCAGGATAATGCCTGATATAGAGATATCCTTTTTAGGTTTCTTAAGAAGATGGGCGCTTAACAGCGTCATAAGCATGTCTTCTCTATCCCCGGGCGTTATCAGCAGGGTACCGTTTCCTATATAGTCGAGCGCGTCATGCGGCTCCATGGCGCCCACAAGTATATTATGAATCCTGTTTTGCATCCCTACTTTTTTCGATATCAATTTAATGTCTGTTTCTTCCAGTATATTTTTTATCATAGGCATGGATAAAAGCGACACATAAGGCATAACGCCTAAGACATCCATGCCCTTTCTTTTAAAGCCCAGCCTTATAATTTTTTCAATTTTATCGTATTTGGCCTGTAGAACTTTATTGACAATAACACCGATTATCTCAACGCCTTCTTTCTCGAATAAAGCGCGGTTTAGCTCTATCTCATCTATGGGCTTGCCTATGCCGCCCGATGTCACCAATATGACCTTGGCGCCTAAAAGACGGGCCACCTTTGCGTTTGAAAGATCAAACACAGAGCCAACCCCGGCATGGCCAGTACCTTCTATCACCACAAGCTCTTTATGTCTTGATATCCGATCAAACGAAAGTTTTATATTTTGCGCCAACTTTTGAAAACCACCTTTTTTTATGTATCTTTCAGTAAATCCTTTTTCTATTGCTATGGGGCTCATATCCTTAAGGTTGCATCTTGTGCCGCAAACCTTTTCTATGAGCACAGAATCCTCATCCGCTTTAAATCCCTGCTCAATAATGTATCTTTGGCCGACAGGTTTTATAAACCCGACCCTCTTAAATCTTTTTTTAAAGGCATGGATAAGTCCCAGTGACACTGTGGTCTTGCCGTCATTCTGCCTTGTCGCCGCTATAAATATCTTACCGTGTTTCATTTTTTCTCCCATTTCAACAGTTCCATCACTTTCGCAAGCGTGCTTCCTTCGTCTATTTCTTTTCTTATGCGATTTTCAGTTTCCAATACGCTCATAGCCCTATTTATAATCTCGACTGCCTTTTGACCCGGTATCGCGACTACACCGTCATCGTCTCCCACTATATAATCTCCTGTAAAAACCCGTACGCCACCGATATTAACAGGTATGCCTATTTCTCCAAAGCCCTTGGGTTCGCCAGCCGCCGAAGAAACGATTCTGGCAAACGCGGGGAATCTTAACGCCTTTATTTCACCGACATCTCTTATAGCGCCGTCAATTACCACCCCTGATAATTTTTTTTGAATGGCGCCATGCGTGGCAAGCTCTCCCCATACTGCCGGCCCTACTCCTCCCGCGTCAATGACAATTACCTGCCCTTTCTCTGCGGCGTCAATGGCCTCCACTGTCTTTGCCCAGTCACCAGGGTATGTCCTTACTGTAAGGGCCTTTCCATACATCTTTACACCATGGCAAATAGGCTTCAGCCCATTAAGATAACCGCCTCTATGCATCGCGTCCGAGACGTTCGCGGTTGATACTTTTTTAAGGATATTATTGACATCTTTTTCAGAAACCCTTTTAAAAAACTCTGTTTTAACTCCCTTTAGATTCAATATGGATTTCTTAATATTGGATGCGGCCTTTTTTGCATTGTCTGATTTATTTATCGCGCCGCCTACTACTATAATACTTGCGCCGGCCCTGACAGCCTCCGGCGCTGTCTCGGAATTTATCCCGCCAGCCACCGCGATAGGCAGGGTGACTGCTCTTGAGATTTCCCTTAGCTGCCTGAACGGGTCCTTTGCCTGCATCTGGTCGTCAATGGCGCAGTGTATGCCGATATAATCCACCCCCAGCTTCTCTATTTCTACAGCGCGTTTTTTCGTGTCTTTAACCGCGATCAGATCCGCCTGTATCTTTGCCCCGTAATTATGCGCGGCCTTCACACATTCTTTTATTGTAGAATCGCTTGCCGCGCCCAGTACGCACACGACACCAGCCCCTGCCTTTGCGGCGATTTCAACCTCAATCCTGCCGGCGTCCATTATCTTCATGTCAGCGACTATAGTTTTTCCGGGAAACATCTTTCGCAATTCTCTTACAGAATCCAGTCCTTCGCTTTTAATAAGGGGGGTCCCTGCCTCAAGCCAGTCTACACCGCCTGCCACAGCCTCACTTGCGCACTTCAGGGCGCGCTTTAAATTCACAAAATCCAAAGCCACCTGCAGTACTGGTTTCATTGATTTTTATTCTCCAATTATTTGAACTATCAATTCCCTTGATCTCGGTCGATTGTCAAAATCAATAAAGATAATCTGCTGCCATGTTCCGAGCTGCATCTGATTTTTTATAAAGGGTATTGAGATGCTCGGCCCGAGAAACGATGCCCGCACATGCGCATAACCATTGCCATCGTGCCATTGCATATTATGCTCATAGGATCCTGCCTTAGGAGCGATCTTTTCAAAAAAGGCCTTGAGGTCAGTTATAAGGCCTTGCTCATATTCAACAGTGGTTAGGCCTCCTGTTGAACCGCTTACAAATACAGTTACAATGCCGGTATCCAGTCCTGTTTTTGATAGCGCAGCCGCAACTTGTCCTGTGATATCAATAATATCTGTGTCACCTTTTGTATTCAGTTTTATCTTTTTAGTGACAACGGTCATTTTATACCTCTTAGATTTCCTTAACTTGATAGTATAGGAATTTCCTTTTTGTAGGCACACATTAGTAGGGGACCCTTAAGGGCCCCCTACTAATGTGCTTAACTTGACGAAACTTACATTGTAAGAATCGTCAAGTTAAGGTTATTTTTTTCTATATGCGTCGAGAAATGAGGCGCAATAGAGCTGTTTCTCCATCAACAATTCTGCGGTAATAGCGGTGTCCATCAGTTCCGTGTCAGTAGCATCCATGATTGCCGCATCAAGACCTGACGCGATTGCCATGGCTAAAAAAGTCCTGTTTATGAGAGGTTTGAGCTCGGGCTGTGAGCCCTGAGAAACATTGGACAAGCCAAGGATTGTTTTTGGCGCGGGGTCTGCCAGCATCTTTGATTCCCTGATTGTCCTCAGCACTTCTTTCCCGTGTACCTGCGCGACATTTACAGGCAGGATAACAGCGTCGATATAAAGGTCTGAAGTACCTATGCCATGTTCCATGGCATAGGCAACTATTTTCATTGCCAGCTCCAGCCTGCCCTCGGAGTCCTTTGGTATGCCTGATTTGTCCATTGTCAGGCCAATGACCGAGGCATTATATTTTTTGGCAAGCGCGAAAAAGGCCTTCATCTTGTCCTCGTTGGCATTCACAGAATTTATTATGGGTTTTGACCTGCACAGGCTTAGGCCCGCTTCCATAACATCTTGTTTTGTGGTATCTATGGCAAGTGTTATATCTACAGCCTCGCTAATAGTTTTTACAAGCCATTCCATAGCCTCTCTGGGGTTATCCGAAGAGGGGCCCACATTTACATCCAGCGCGTTTGCCCCGCATTTGATCTGTTTTTTCGCGATTGTCTGTATGGCATCCTTGTCTTTTTTCTTTATAGCTTCCGCGATGTCCCTGAACATACCGTTTATTCGCTCGCCGATTACAAACATAACCCTCTCCCCCTCACCCTAACCCTCTCCCCAGCGGGGAGAGGGGATTATTTACCCGCTAATTCTTTAATTATTTTCTTTGTCTCCTCTGCTGCCTTTGGGTGATTCATTACTAATATATCTGTTCCGGCATTGAGATACGCGCAGGCAGTTGTTGTTTCCAAGAGAGCCCCCCTATCCTTGGCCGGGCCCCAATCCGCGATAACCTCATCTCCTGTTTTTGCTTCTTTTGTTCTCCATACCTCTTGCCCTACAAAATTTATCATAGGCATTGAAAGCATCCTGTCTCCGGAAAGCCCCGCGAGCCTTGTCCTTTCCATTATCGAATACGTGTATTCCAAACCATACCCCAGCGCGCCTGTCGCGTGGTGTATGACAATCTTATCTGGCGGAAACTGCATGTCGCAGATAAGGATATTAAGCTGTTTGGCGATATTTATATCTATAGGCGCTTCAGAGATAATACAATGGCCTCCGCTGAGGCACGCGGCTGTCAATGTCTTGTAATTCTCCTGGGTCGCTATTCCAAAGAGGCAGTTTTCTCCCCGTGCCACTTCAGCACAGCGCACAGCTACATCTTTGTCTTTTTCGTGAGAGCCGCTGCCTATAACTATCAGGGGCACATCTACGGATTTTAGAATCTTCTCCAGAGTCTTTCCCGCGTCTTCAGGTGAGGAATTTTTAGAATCAGGGTGTACACTGGCCAGCCGCAGACATATGAGATCAGCCTTAAATTTATCCACACACATCTTTGCCCATTCAATAGGATCTTTCAAAACATTGTTGAAATTCAATTTCAGCGCATCAGGCCAGTCTTCCGGCTCCACATCCCATACTTCCATCGCTACAACAGGCAGGTTAGGGCACGCGTCTTCTCCTTTAAGAAAATAAATACCTGTCTCTCCGCCTATTTTGACTGTTTTAGCGCGACTTCCGCCAAACTCTTTTGTCGCGCCAAGTATAACTTCAGATATCTTATCCTGCCATCTTTCAATTACCTTTTCCATGGCGCCTCCACTTTTCAAAGCTCAACACTTATCTTATTTAAGACAAAATCAAGGCTGAATTTTAAATCCAAGTTATCGTCCAGCACTTTGCCTTTTTCGCTATCCTTTTCTATTCTTTCAATGTAAGGTATGCGGCCGCTTACATTCAAGCCCGCTTTTTCCAATAGACTTATTTTTTCTTTATCAAGCTCGCCCTTTGATTTATTGATCACAAGCGAAAAACTTTTTACTTTCAGGCCTGATTTTTTCGCTGTATTAAAGGCATTTATCGCCGCCTGAATACCGACTGCCGTAGAATCGCTCACGAGCAGTAACTTGTCCACATGATTTGCGGTGCGCCTGCTCAAATGCTCCATCCCCGCTTCATTATCTATTACAACAAATTTGTAGTTTTTGCTTAATTTAGAAAGATATTCTCTCAGTATATTATTTACGGCGCAATAACAACCAGGCCCCTCTGGCCTGCCCATAACCAGAAGGTCAACGCCGTTACCTTCCGCGATTATCTCCTCGAGCCGCATGCTAAAAAAATCGCTCCTTGAAAAACCCGCGGAAGAAAGATTTCTGGCTTCGTCCCGCACATCCGATACCGTCTCTTTATACTCAAGGTCAAGTAATACATTTAGGTTTGCGTTCGGATCCGCGTCCACAGCCAAGACAGGCCTATCGACTTTCAGCAGGCTCTGCACCAGGAGAGCCGCGACAGTTGTCTTGCCTACTCCGCCTTTGCCAGCTACCGCGATCGTACATGTCATATCAGCCCCTTTACCGTAGGGAACAATTCTATATCAGTATGCGGAAAAAATAGGGCCGCGCTGTAATTATTCATAAAAGATACATTAGTGCTGAGATCCAGATATGTTGTCTTATTGACAATGAGATTTGCCTTTTCCATTGCCTCGCGCGAGAGAATACATAGTTTTGCCCCGGCTACAGATGTATTTCCGAGAAATTTGAACCGATCCTCAGGCAGGTCAGGCAGGAGGCCGATATTAATAGCGGAGCGTATATTTAATGCCGTGCCAAGTCCGCCTGCTATAAACACATGCCTTAAGTCCTCTTTCTTATAGCCTGATTCTTTCAGCAATACGTCGATGCCTGTATAAATAGCCCCTTTTGAATGCATTATGTTCTTTATATCGTTTTCATCTATCGCGATATCTTTTCCAGTCGCTGAATCTTTTTTATCAACAAGCACTACCTCTTTCACTCCTTCAGAATCCCTTACCTTGCAAATGTTATTTTCTTTTATCTTTCCGGAGCGGTCTATTACCTTGTGTTTAAAAAAAACACTCAAGGAATCAATTATGCCTGAGCCGCAAATACCTTTGGGTGCGTCTTTACCTATTGTCTCTATAGTCAGCGCGCCATCTTTGACAGAGACACCCTGTATGGCGCCCTTCATTGCCCTGATTCCGGATTTCAGGCCGCCGCCTTCAAAACAAGGCCCGGCAGACGTTGAGCAGGCCATAAAATATTCCTTATTGCCTATTACCACTTCTCCGTTAGTGCCAAGGTCTATAAATAGCGATATATCTTTGCTGTCGTCCATGCCAGACGCAAGCACCCCTCCTACAACATCGCCGCCGACATAGCTTCCTACAGACGGAATGCACGCTAACAGGCCGCGCGGATTTATCTTTATACCAGCCTCAGCAGCCCTGATAACCGGCATGAAATTTACCGCAGGTATGTAAGGATCTCTTCTGATATAAGAAGGGTCTATTTTTAAAAGAAGGTGTGTCATTGTTGTATTGCCCGCGCACATAACAGCCGTGATGTCATCCAGGGTCAAACCCTGTTCCTTTGTCAGGCTGTAGATAAAAGTATTAACTGTATCTATGACCGCATGATGCAGTTTTTCCAGGCCGCCTTGTTCCTGCGCGTATATTATCCTCGAAATAACATCTTCTCCGAAATCAACCTGCGGGTTGTAACTGGCCCTTGCGCCAAGCACCTCCCTGGATTTTAAATCTACCAGGTAGGCTACTATAGTCGTGGTCCCTATGTCCAGGGCTATGCCAAAATTCTTTGCGGATCTATCACCCGGCTCTATTAACACTATCTCTGTAGTTTTGTTTCTGTTTCCCAGCGTCACAGTAACTTCCCAGTCACTATCTCTTAAAAGACGGGGTAATTTCTTTATATTGGCCAAACCCATCTGCATAATAGCTATATCCCCGTTTTTCCTTATCTCTCTAAAAAGACGTTCGGTATCTGGGCAGTTATCTTCCATGGAAGGTTTGGGCAGTTTAAGAAATAACTTTGTGGATAAAGGCCCATGCTTAAAAAGCCTTTCTTCTAATAGAGGTTTTTTTTCTTCTTTAACCTCTTCAGCTGGGGTGTAAAGTCCCGCGAGCCGCTTTGTCCTTGCTTCTTCAGTAAGCACTTCTATATCCCCAAGCCTTGATTCTTCAGGGACCAGGACAGTCAAGTGAGATTCAGGGGCAGTCCTGCAGGCCAGTACATAACCTTTTCTCTGCTCTTTTTCAGAAATCCTTCCGCTGCGTTCTGTTGCGTAGTCACCCTTTTTAACTATTACCTTGCACCTGCCGCATACACCTTCCCCGCCACAGCTATTATATATGTGTATACCAGCCTTAATCGCGGCTGTCAGCAGGTCTGTGCCTCTATTGACAGAAATAGACTTTTTCTCCGGAAGAAATGTGATAATAAACTCGTCCATAATAGACTCAATTTTAACACGCTAAAAAATGCCGGTCAAGAAAATTCCCCCCTCTCCAGCAGTAATAAAAAAAGGCCCCGCAGAACCTGTGAGGCCTTTTTTGTGATTAGGTACTTCTAATACCTTACTTTTGTATAACCTTTAGCTCGGTGCCGTCTGCCGGGCAATACTGGACACTTGAACCATAACTCTGTCCGCACACAGGACAAAACTTGGTCATAGATGCGTTGCCTATCAAAGCCCCTCCTGCCGCTCCAGCTGCGCCGCCTATAAGAGCGCCTTCAGCAGCATGACCAGACTGATGCCCGATAATAGCGCCGGCTCCTGCGCCTACAAGGGTGCCTATCCCGGCCCCTTTCTGCGTACCTGTGCAGCCAATCACAAATACCATTAAAATTAAAACCACAAATATACCATATTTTTTCATAACCCACCTCCTATAATATGTTACTATTATACCACTTTTCAGGCCATGTTCAATCAAATAAGTTAAGCGAAAGATTATCTTATGATCCTTATCCGCGTTAGAGGCCAGTATATAAGAAATGCCTTGCCTATAAGGTATCGTTTTGGCATAAATCCCCAGTATCTTGAATCTCTGCTGGAGATGCTGTTGTCGCCAAGGGCATAATAGGCATCATTAGGGACTATCACAGCCTGGCCTTCCCTGCCAAAATCGCCTCTATTGTAATAATACCTCTCTTTGATTACAGAATCGCTGTCAACCGCCTTTTTGTTTATCATTAAAGTTCCGTTTGATATTTCAATTTCTTCGCCAGGCAATCCTATAAGCCTCTTTATAAAATCTTTTTTCTTGTCCTCAGGCGATTTAAAGACAATCACATCGCCGCGGAGAGGTTCTTTAAATTTGTAAATAAACTTGCTTACGAGTATTCTATCACCTTCCATTAGCGTTGGCCGCATGGAGCCTGTCGGTATCTTAAAGGCCTGGACCACAAATGTCCGTATTATTAATGCCAACACAACCGCTATAATTATAGGCTCAACCCATTCTTTAATAAAATACCGCATCCTGTCACTCATCTTGATCTTAAGCATAGTCTCTCCAATCTTTTTATATTTTCAGCGCTGCCAAAAATGCCTCCTGCGGAATCTGCACCCTGCCGAACTGTTTGAGGCGTTTCTTGCCTTCTTTTTGTTTTTCCCACAACTTTCTCTTTCGCGTAATATCTCCACCGTAACATTTTCCAGTTACGTTCTTTGATAACGGCCCTACTCTTGTCCTGGCAAGTATCTTGCTGCCTATAGCCGCCTGTATAATCACCTCAAACAACTGTCTCGGTATTAATTCTTTTAATTTTTCAGCGAGTGCCCTGCCTTTATATTCAGCTTTATCTCCGTGCACAATTGATGAGAGAGCCTCGCAGGGCTGCCCATTTATCAGAATATCCAGCTTTACCAAATCACCTGGCCTGTAATCAATTATCTCATAATCAAGCGAGCCATACCCCCTTGTCATTGATTTAATCTTATCATAAAAATCCACTATGATCTCAGACAAAGGCACCTCGAATCCCAGCTTAATCTTATCCAGAGAAATATACTCTGTTGATTTATATTCTCCGCGCTTTGTCTTGCAAAAATCTATGATCATGCTTAGAGTATCCTGAGGTATCATGAGGTATGTTTTTGTATAAGGCTCTAAAATTTCAATTATATTTTGGGGCTCGGGAAGCCTGCTGGGGTTATCGACTTCTATCTCGTTTCCTTTCTTGTCCTTTACTCTGTAAACAACGCTCGGGGTAGTAAGAACCAGGTCTAACCCGTACTCCCTTTCAAGTCTTTCCTGGATAATCTCCATATGCAGCAACCCTAGAAATCCGCACCTGTATCCAAAACCAAGAGACTGCGAGTTTTCAACTTCGTATAAAAAAGATGAGTCGCTCAATTTTAATTTATCAACGGCTTTTTTCATTGCATCAAAATCCTTCGCGTTCACAGGGTATATGCCCGCGAAAACCATGGGTTTAATTTTCTTATAACCCGGCAATGCTTTTTTAGCGGGGCGGCTGGCGTCTGTGACAGTATCGCCGTTCACGACCTCTTTGGCTTCTTTTATCTGGCATGTAAGATAACCTACATCACCGCATGAAAGCAAATCTACAGGCTCCATAGCTGGCTTGAACACGCCAAGCTCCTGGATCTCATATTTTTTTAAGGACGACATCATGTTTATGTGCATGCCTTTTCGCAGTTCTCCATTTACTACCCTTACATAAATAATTACGCCTTTATATATATTGTATTCTGAATCAAATATCAGGGCCTGGAGAGGTTCGGCTATGCTTCCTTTTGGCGAAGGGACATCTTTTATGATCTTCTCGAGAATGTCTTCCGTGCCTATCCCTTCTTTCGCGCTTGCCATAATAAGATTTTTTTCTTCTATCTTCAGTATGCTTTTAATTTCCTGCTTCACTCTCTCGGGTTCCGCGTTTTGCAGGTCTATCTTGTTTATTACAGGTATTATTTTCAGGCCTTTATCAAGGGCTTGCTGCAGATTGGCTACTGTCTGGGCCTCAACCCCCTGAGCGGCATCAACAAGCAGGATCGCGCCTTCGCATGCCGAAAGAGATTTAGACACCTCATAACTAAAATCAACATGACCGGGAGTATCTATAAGATTTAACTCATAGATCTCTCCGTCCTTTGCTTTGTAAGACATCCTTACAGCGCTTGCTTTAATGGTAATGCCTCGTTCCCTTTCCAGATCCATATCGTCTAAAAGCTGCTCTCTGAACTTTCGCTCGTCTATTGTATGAGTAAATTGCATAAGCCTGTCAGCAAGCGTAGATTTCCCGTGGTCTATATGCGCGATGATACAGAAATTTCTTATCTTACTTGTGTCCATAAGCGTAACAAAACCTTAACTTGACGAAACTTACATTGTAAGAATCGTCAAGTTAAGGAGGCTATTTTTTTGCCGAATTCTATGTATTCTTGCGCGAGTTTACTGCTGGACGCCTCTGCGTAGATCCTGAGAATAGGCTCTGTCCCTGAAAGCCGCAATACTAACCAGCTGTCATCTTCCATTATAAATTTATACCCGTCATATGATTTTAATTCTTTTACCGGCCTTCCCAGGACTTCTTTGGGGGGAGTTTCTTTTAGATACTCCATCAGTTTCCTCTTTTTGTCATCCGGATACTCCATGTCTATCCGGGTATAGCGGAATTTACCGTATTCCTTTTCCACCTCATCTATAATCTCCAGTATGCCCTTTTTTCTGTATGCCATCATCTCCACCAGCAAAATACCCAGCAGTATCCCGTCCCTTTCAGGCATGTAATTCTTTACGCCGATACCGCCGGACTCTTCCCCTCCTATAAGGACGTCTTCATCGAGCATCAGCCTGCAGATATATTTAAAACCAACCGGCGTTTCGTGCAATTTCATCCTGTATTTTTTTGTAATACGATCAATGAGAGTGGTGTTGGTAATTGTCTTGACTACCGAACCTGTCCACTTTTTGTCCTCGACAAAGTGTAGTAATAATAATGCCATTATCTGGCCCGCGCCGATAAATTCACCTCTTGGCGTTACCGCGCCGATCCTGTCCGCGTCTCCGTCATTCACTATGGCTATATCGTACTTACCCTTTTTCATCTCCTGAAACACTGCCTCGAGATTTTTAGGTATGGGTTCTGGATTTATGCCGCCAAAGAGCGGATCGCGGCCTGTCCTCATTTGTGTAATCTGTATCTTTGTGTCTCCAAGAATCTCTTTTATATAGCCGTCGCCTACGCCATGCATGCAATCCACAAGGACATTTAACCTTGAGTCCTTAAGTACAGTTTTATCTATGTAGGAATTTATAAATTTCATGTAATCCGCTTTCAGGTCAATTATCTTTATGCGGCCTGACTTAACGCTGTCTTCCAGCGGAACAGTTTTGACAGGGTTTTTCTCAAGAAGCGATTCAACTGACTTTGTGATGCCTTGGTCAGCGGAACCGCCATAGGACGCCTTTATCTTTATTCCGTTATACGACGGCGGGTTATGGCTCGCCGTGATCATGACGCCGCCAGAAAGTTTTTTATTTTTTATCGCGAGGCTTACAAGGGGAGTCGGCACTGCCTTATCAGAAAGAAGCACCTTTATCCCGTTCGCTGCCAGGACTTCAGCTGCAAGCTCGGCATATTTCTCTGACAAGAACCTCCAGTCATAACCTACCGCAAAAGTAACACCCTCGCCTTTAAAATGGTCAGCTATCGCCTGCGAGACAACCCTTACGTTTTCAAAAGTAAAGTCATCTGATATTATAGCCCTCCATCCGTCTGTTCCAAATTTTACTGCCATATCATTATCCTTTCCGCTTTTGCTATGCCTTGACCTCTTTTAATTTTTGTATCGCGGCCTTAGTGTCTTTTGCGCTAAAAAAATAAGACCCCGTGACTATTATGTTCGCGCCGGCCTCAACCACGGACTTGACGTTTTTATCGTTGATGCCGCCGTCCACTTCTATGTCTCCCTTATAGGCCTTTCTGGCTTCTCTGATCTTAGGCAGGATTTCCGGGATAAATTTCTGGCCGCCAAACCCTGGGTGCACTGACATGATCAGTATCATCTGCACTTTATCCAACACGCCATTTATGCAAAAAGAAGAATCTGGATTCAATGAAATCCCGGCTTTTATGCCAAGAGATTTTATCTGTCCTAAAACTTCTATCACGCGGCCCGCATTTATCTTATGCGTTGTCGCGGAACTTCCTTTTCTAACTTCTGACTTCTGACTTCTGACTTTCTCTCCGTATGCTTCAGCGTGTATTGTAATAATGTCGCTCCCTGCTTCCACGAAATCTTTTATAAACCTGTGAGGGGCCTCTATCATCAAGTGCACATCTAGCGGCAGGTCAGTGCATCTCCTGACTGCCTCGACGATTAAAGGGCCTATTGTTATATTTGGCACAAAACAACCATCCATAACATCAACATGGATCATGTCCGCCTTGGCATCTTCCGCCTTTTTTATCTCTTCTCTAAGCCTGGAAAAATCCGCGGAGAGTATGCTTGGGGCTACAAGGGTATTTTTCTTCATGATAATTCTCCCAGCTCCTGTTCCAGCTCAGCCTTTTCTCTGTCTTTTTCAGGCCCTATGATAGCGAGGTTAACGTTCTTATTTTTAAATATCGTATTTGCTACGCGCCGCAGATCATTGCTGGTGACAGAGTCGATCTTTCTGATTATCTCATCTTTGTCAGGGACCCTACCCAGGAAAAGAACATGCTCCCCGAGCCACAGCATGTGATCAAGCGTGTCTTCCAGCGCAAGCAATAACTGCACCTTGAAGAATTCCTTTGCCCTTTTTAATTCTCCCGCGGGAACAGGGTCACGCTTAATCTTTTTTAACTCTTTTACTATAATTGACAATGCCTTTGGCACGTTTCTGTGCTCTATGCCGGCATTCACTATAAAAGCGCCTGCGCCCCTGTACTGTTTGACCTCCGAACTGATCTCATAGGCAAGGCCTCTTTTTTCCCTCACGCTTTCAAACAGCCTTGACGACATATTCGCGCCAAGGATAATATGCAAAAGGCTTAATACGTATCTATCTCGGTGCGTCCTGCCGAACGTATGCATGCCCATGGCAAGATGCGATTGCTCTGTATCTTTGTGCAGAGTTTTTATCCGTGGCCTTGTCTGGGTAGAGTTAAATTTAACGGGAGACGCCGGTCCTGTTTTTTTATCTAATCTGAATATGTTTTCTATTTTCCGGATCAGGCCGTCGCCTCTTAAATTACCGCACAGGACAAGGGTGATCTTCCCGGGCACATAATTCGCGTTTTTATAGGCAACGAGATCTTCCCTTGCAATGGCTTCTACAGACCTTATATTCCCGGCGACAGGCAGGCCAAAAGGATGGTCCGGCCACATCATCTCGCTCAATAGATCGTGGACGTGATGATTCGGTAAATCCCTGTACATCTTGATCTCTTCGATTATAACCGCGCGTTCGCGCTCTATGTCTTTTTGGTCCATGCGGGCATGCAGGACCATGTCAGAAAGAACGTTGAGCGCTGTATCAGTATGGCGGCCGCTGACCTTTGCCAGATAGCAGGTAATCTCTTCTGATGTAAATCCGTTCAAAGAGCCTCCCCTTCCCTCAATCTCTTCTTTTATCTTTCTTGTGCTTCTCGTAGGCGTGCCCTTAAAAATCATATGTTCCAGAAAATGCGATATGCCGGAGATCTTCTGGTTTTCGTTTTCTGAGCCTACAGCTACCCAAATCCCGATAGCAGCTGATTCCATATGAGGCATATGATTCAAGATCACCCGGGCCCTGTTCTTAAGGTCTATTTTTTTATACATTTTGAATCCAGATATATCTGCAGTATAAGTTGCGCCGCTATTTTATCTATAGAGGCCTTGCGTTTTTTTCTTGATACATCAGCCTCTAAAAGCATGCGCTCGCCCTCTAGTGTGGTCAATCTTTCATCCACCGTAGCTATTTCCGCTGATACCCCCTGCTTTAGCTCTGCGATAAACTCTTCCACTAAAGCCGCGCTCCGGCCTTTGGAGCCATCCATATTAAACGGGATGCCGACTACTATCTTTGAAACATCATATTCCTTGACCAGCGAGCCTATCCTTTTAAGCACAGTTTCAATGTCCTGGCGCTTCAAGGTCTCTATTCCCTGCGCTGTTATATTAAGGGCATCGCTGACCGCTATGCCTATTCTCTTTTGTCCTATGTCGAGCGCAAGTATACGGGTCATATCTATAACCTAAAGATTCCTTGCCAGGGCCTTTACTTCCTGCGCCCTGTTCTTATTGCATACCAGAGTCCCTGACTTTGTCTGGACTATTATGATATCTTCTACGCCTATAACGCCTATCTTGTGGCCACTCTCTCCGATGACAGTGGAATTTTTTACGTCTATCAAGACGCTGTTGGAAAGAATTATATTGCCTTCCTTATCTTTATCATATATCTCTTCCACGCTGGACCATGACCCTATGTCAACCCAGTCAAAACGCGCCATGACACAACATATCTTCTGCGTCTTATTTTCCGCGACGCGCTCCATTATGCCATAGTCTATAGAGATAGGCCTGATCCTCGCGTATTCGCTGGATAGCTTGGCCGAATAACCCTTTTTCCCCTCGAATGTTACAATATCCTTAAGCCCGTAATAAAGGTTTGGCAAATACCTTTTGAGTTCCGAGAGCACAGTATCTGTATTCCAGACAAAGATCCCGCTGTTCCACAGAAATGTTTTTCGCCTGTAAAATCTTTCTGCTTTTTTCTTTCCTGGCTTTTCAATAAATCTCTTCAGCGCGTAATGCCCATTAAGCCTTCTTCCTATTTTCAGGTATCCGTAGCCGACCGAAGGATATTTAGGCCTGACGCCGATTGTCACCATGCTTGAATCAGAGACCGCTATCTTTGCGGCTGATTCGATGTCCTTAAAGAAAAATTGTGAGTTCTTTATTATATGGTCGGCGGGCAATACTACCATTGCCGCATTGCCGAATCTTTTCTTTATAATGAGCGCCGCGAGGCAGATTGCCGCCGCGGTATCCTTGCCCTCAGGCTCAAGTATGATATTTGATTTTTTGAGAGTCGTGATATAAGGCCTGATGCTGGGGTATTGTTTTTTAGTGGTTACAAGGAATATGTTTTCGATGGCGAATCCGCGCCTCAGTCTTTGAATGGTCTCTTGTATCATTACATTCCTTGTGCCAAAGGTCAGGATGTGCTTGGCCTTGCCTTTTGTGCTTTTAGGCCAAAGCCTCTCGCCTTTACCGCCAGCCATTATTACAGCATACATGTAAGCCTCCTGACAAATTTCCCGACTTCATTGACCAGCCCTTTTTTATTTTTGTTTTCTTCTATCACTTTTATTATGGCGCTGCCCACGATTACCCCGTCGGCAACTCTTGATACAGCCCTTACCTGCTCCGGTCCTGATATCCCAAAACCAACGCACACAGGCTTATCAGTGATTTTTTTTACTTCCCGCAGTCTTTCCGATATTTCGATAGGCAGGTTTTTTCTCGCGCCTGTTGTGCCTGTAAGTGATACATAATATATAAATCCGCTCGACGCGTCAGCTATCTTTTTGAGCCTTTCCCTGGAACTCGTGGGAGCCGCGAGGTGTATTATGGCAATACGATTTACCCTCGCAATGCCACGAAGGGCCTTTGACTCTTCTGGCGGCAGATCTGGTATTACTACGCCGTCAACGCCGCAGGCCTTTGCCTTCCTTGTAAATTTTTCCAAGCCGTAGTGGTATATCAAATTGTAATACGTTAGAAAGATAACGGGTATCTGGGTCTTTGCCCTTATCCTTTTAACCATGGTGAATACAGAATCCAAATTTACATTATTCTCAAGCGCCCTTTCGCTTGACCGTTGTATTGTAGGCCCGTCTGCCAAGGGATCTGAAAAAGGCACGCCCAGCTCAATAATATCAGCGCCGCTTTTTTCTAATTCAAACACTAGTCTTTCTGTAATACTGAGAGACGGGTCCCCTGCCATTATAAACGCGATAAATGCCTTTTTGCGCTTTTTCTTTAGTTCCTTAAATTTTTTATCTATGCGATTCATGATTAAGCTTTCAGCTATAAGCTTTCAGCTATAAGCTTTTGATCTTTAATTATATCTATATCCTTGTCGCCCCTGCCGGAGAGACATATAGCGATGATTTTATTTTTGTCCAGTTTCGGCGCTAATTTTTTAACCGCGTAATAAACAGCGTGACTCGGCTCAAGGGCCGGTATTATGCCTTCTATCTCGCTAAGCATCTTAAACCCCTCAAGCGCCTCTTTATCTTTTACTGAAACATACTGGGCCCGGTTTATTTTCCTGTAATAGGAGTGTTCCGGCCCAACTCCCGGATAATCAAGGCCCGCTGATATAGAATGCGCTATTTTTATCTGGCCGTCTTTATCCTGTAGAAGATAACTAAGACTGCCGTGCAGGATACCTGGCTTGCCTTTACATATGGCTGCTCCGTGTTTACCGCTTGAAAGCCCAAGCCCGCCTGCCTCCACGCCTATAAATTTCACATTTGACTTAAATAGCGCATGGAAAAAACCTATTGAATTACTGCCTCCGCCCACACAGGCAACCATGTAATCAGGGAGCCTTTTCTCACATTTCAAAATCTGTCTTTTTGTCTCTCTTCCGATAACAGATTGAAAATCCCTTACCATGGCAGGATACGGGTGCGGGCCTACTACAGAGCCCAGGACATAATGGGTTGTGCGCACATTTGTTACCCAGTCTCTTATTGCTTCATTAGTGGCGTCTTTAAGTGTTTTACTTCCGGAGTAAACCGGCATTACTCTCGCGCCGAGAAGTTTCATCTTGAATACATTCAAAGATTGGCGTTCTATATCCTCTATGCCCATGTATACATCGCATGGCAGGCCGAATACGGCCGCGGCAGTTGCTGTGGCAACGCCGTGCTGTCCCGCGCCTGTTTCCGCGATAATCCGCTTCTTGCCCATCCTGACAGCCAAGAGCACTTGACCGAGCGTATTATTGATCTTATGGGCTCCTGTATGCAGGAGGTCCTCGCGTTTAAGATATATCTTTACCCTTGCTTTTTTTGAGAGGTTTTTCGCAAAATATAACGGGGTCGGCCTGCCTGCGTATGTCTTTAAAAGGCTGTCTAATTCCTGCCTGAAACCAGGGTCTTTTAGAGCGTTTCTGTATTCCCTTTCAAGCTCCTCAAGCGCTACCATAAGCGTCTCAGGCACAAACTTACCCCCAAACCCGTTAAATCTGCCGTTCTTATCAGGTAACATATCAATCTCCAATATAGATTATAGATTATATAGGAAAATAAGGAGGGTGTCAATAGATAGTGACTAAAAAATGAAAACTTATCCACACTGTAGGTGACCCTTAAGGGTCACCTACAGTGTGTCCTTGCAGAACCTCTTTTAAAAAATAGGGTGCGGAGGGTTTAGATGCCTATATTGCTTTCTCGAAATTCGCTATATTGTTGCTTCATTTCAGACATCGGGGCAAATATAATATTCTCCATGCCTCTTATTGAATAACCGCTTTCTCTTATAGCTTTATTGACAAATCCAGCTGGAAGGCCAGCCTCTTGCCCTGTCACGATTATAAGCTTAGCTCTGTATGTTCTTTCAGAAGTTTGATCTATAATAGCTGTTCTTTGCACTTCATTTGCGGCCAATACAACAGCCATTTGAGTTTCATCCATTTGTTCCAGGGCACGTCTAAAGTCACTCATGTTTTTTATAACCTGATCGCCCATAAATAAAAGCACCTCATTTCTAAATTCAGAGATGCTTTTCTGGGGGGCGACCGATGTAGTGCCAAAAACTTCCCTAGCCTGCGCCCACAACCTATCTCCTCGAGTAGCACCATGCCGCCTCTCTATAGAACTTTTCAGACCCGCAACTGCTTCTTGAGCATTTCTAAGTCGTTCCTGGCTATTCAATTGCGGGACATCTAACCATTGTTTATTTTCAACAAGATCGTTAACATGGCTAACAAAATAATCCTGGTAGCTTCGAAGAT
>JBDRBM010000007.1:0-17522 GCA_043822665.1 Candidatus Omnitrophota bacterium | reverse complement strand
TGCCGATACCGACCTTGCCGCCTGTTATGTAGCTTGTGCCTGAGGCCGTGGACTGGATTAGGCCTGTTAAGGTATCAGAGACTGCGCTCTTATCATTAAAGGTAGTCCAGTTAGCGGAAGTTAAGAATCCTTTTGTCGTGGCTGAGGCTGCCTGGGCGTTCGTGTAGTCTATGGAGATAACTCCGCTGGATGCGTCAAAATCATCGGCATTGAATGTGGCCGCTCCTTTTGTTGAGCCGTCTGCTGCTGCGTCAGCTATAGACAGGGTCAAGGCTGCACCTTCTGCGCCTGTGGCAGTACCGCCTGATAAAGGTGAGGATGTATCAACTGTTGCTAAATAGTTAAAGTTTATATCGGCTGTGTCAACGCTGTTGGCTGGGAGATCTATATCGCCTGTGCCGCCAAAAGTCATCGCTCCGGCTGATGAGACTTTTACAAAATTGGTTCCGTCTCCGACATGGAGCAGAGCTCCTGGATTCGTCGTACCGATACCGACGTTGCCCGTGCCGTTGGGCATCAATGCGAGGTGTTGGTTAGTACCAGTTGTGATGTCAGTCGTCACGCCGTCAAAGGTAAGTGTACCTGTCATTATGTCGCCGCCAGCAGCATTTATGAAGTTTGTGTCTGATTCGGATTCTGTGTAGTAACGGCTGTCGAGGTCAACTGAGGTTATACCTTCGAGGTGACCTAAACCGTCCTCATCGAGGTTTACATCCTGTATAACTACTCCATTGCTATTATCTACGTCTGCTGGGCCTTCGTAGTCATAGTGGGCTACTGAGTCAGTTCCGACTGTTATACCTGTTCCCTGACCGACATAGATGCTGTTTCCGTCGTGGGCCAGGCCGTTTCCCCAGACATAGGAACTGGCGCCTGAGAAGGGTGTCCACGCACTGCCTGTGTAGACAAAGGCAGTGTCTATGTCTTCCAGGAATATTGCATCTCCGTCAGAGGCCGAGGTGCCTGTAGTGGAACTTCCGTTGTATTCGTATATATTATTGTCTGCGGTGTAGGTCCCATTGCCTGTGGTGCCTGAGCCGTTTTGTTTGAAGATATACCTGTCGTCTCCGGATAATGCTGTGCCTGCATCCCATGCTGTTGTATAAGCGTAGATTTTATTTTCATTTGTGTTGAGGCATTTTTCACCGCTTGTTGCTGAGCCTGTCGGCGCGCCTGATGTTGTCTTTACATATTGCATATCATCAATGACTGCCTCTTTCCATGAGAGACCTGCTATGTTCTGGTCCACGTAGAGCTTGGTTGCGGCATGGTTATCTGTGGCAGGCGTTACCACTGTAAGGGCGCTTGAGAACTGCCAGTTGCCGGAGACTGTTTCGTCAGCGCTTTTATCAAGGAGATTGCCTGATGCGACTCCGTCTATTGTGGCTGTTCCCTGCATTGTCAGGATGCCTCCTGAGGCAATGTCTATAAAGTTAACGGCTCCTCCTATATTTGCCCCGCCGAATGTGACATCTGAAGTTGTGGCCATATCCTGGGGCGTTGAAAACGTGATTGATGAGGCGCCATTTGTTACTGAGATCCTGTTTGCGGTTCCTGTTAAGGCGGCCAGTGCCGCAGTATTGCCTGTTGAGTTGCCGATTAAAAGTTGTCCATTGGTCCAGGAAGCAACACCTGTCCCGCCTTTATCTACTGGCAAGGTGCCTGAGACTTCTGATGCCAGGTCAACAGTGCCTGATGCTGCAGTTGTTATGCGGCCGTCTGCATCCACTGTTATGTCTGCATTGGTGTAGTCTCCTGCTGACACTGTTGTAGCGGCTAATTCGTCCGCTCCAACTGTGTCTGTATCTATAGTCCATACGCCGCTTGATACAGAGACATCTCCTAAGTCTGCGTTGGCGGCTTTGGCGGCATCGAGCTTATCGCCTGAGGTGAGTGTGTTCGCTCCGAGGATAAGGTTATTGCCGCTGCTTATGGTCACTGAGCCGTTTACGTCGAGGGATGTGCCAGGAGAGGTCGTGCCAATGCCGACGCTGCCAGTGAAATACGAATCTCCTCCTCCGTCTACCTTTAATACACCGCTCACTGTAAGGTCATCGGATATGTCCACGTTCGTGTCGAGCGCGTCACTTATTGCGCCGCCTGAAAGAGTCAGGTTTGGTAGGGTAACTACATTATTAGAGACTATGCCGTAGTTTTCTGTGGTAACTGCTGTTGCGCCTGTCTTGACATAGACTCGAGCAGAATCTGCTTCTTCGAGCTGTGCACCCCAGGCAATTACTGCGCCTGTTCCACTATCAACAGGTATAATCTGCGCCTTCACAACTGTGGATGCATCTGTTGCAAACGTGCCTGTAACTGAGAATCTCTCCCATGTGGTTGTAACAGCAGCTGTGGCATTGCCTGGCGTAGTCGGAGTTGTGGATAAGATTTTGAGTCTTGAAGTAGCTGTGCCTGACGAGGTCTTGAGCCAGACCGAGAATGTAAAGGTGCGACCTGTAAGAGCGCTAGCTGTGTCATAAGACTGCTCTGTGAAGCCGTCAGCTAGTGTCGACATCAGGGTCTCAGCAGTATTTGTAGTGCCGTCAGGGCCATTGGCTGAACCAGCAGTAACAGTGAGATTTGTCTCTGCCCATGTAGTTGAGCTCGCAGCATTGTCGAATGCCTCAGAGTACTTGAGCAGGTTCTGGTACCTGCCTATGCCGCCGTATGGCGTGGTTGTATTGCGACCTACATACAGGTCCTCCACCACGCCGAATTCCTTGGCGCTGGCAATACCTGTTGGCGATAGGCACATGGTGACAATTACCAAAAGCACCAGGGTCACAAGTGTCCAAGGCTTAGCCTTGGACAGGCCTGGGCTGCCCCGCCACCTCATCAGCTTAACTTGACAAAACTTACAATGTAAGAATGGTAAAGTTAGGGATTTTACGAAGATCTGGATAATGGTAATCATTTTAGGCCTCCTTGTTTTTGACTTCGGTTTCTTAGGTAAAACCAGTGATCAACTTGATGACGTGTCTGCGAAGCCTGCTTTGTTTCTTCGGGCAAAGCAAGCTTTGCAGCTACATTATCGTATTGTATGACTATTATTGTGTCTGCCCCTCCTCTATCCTTTATTGCCTGGAAACAGTAAATATGCTGAATACTCCTGAACTTTGCTAAACTCCTTATATGGTCCCACAAAAGTCTCAAGACATCTTCGACTTTGTTTTTCCCGCTTCCGTGGTATGCAATTACTAAATACATTTCTGCTCCTTTTTGAGATTGCTTCGTAGGCTGCTTCACGGCCTACTCGCAACGACAAAGCTACTCTCTTGCGGACGCAGCGGTTATTTCAAAGATATAGCCCTCACTGACCCAGCCCATCATGCCACCTTCTCTGCCTACCGTTGATACAAGGTAAGATCTTTTGTTTCCGATATCTGCAGTTTCTGTTACAAGCACTGTCGTGCCTGATTTTATGCCGACAGGTGATACATCCCCTTCTCCTGGCTGACGATACAGCCCTACCATTTCATCAGCTACAAGCTCTCTTCCTTCTGACCTGCTTAATGTCACAAAGCCGCCTTTTTCAGCAGAGACAGCAAAGGCAGGTAAGACGAAATAAAAAAGTGCGTCTAAAACCATAATGCCAATCGTAATTTTGCGTGAACATCTCATGATTGCCTCTTTTTTTATTAATTCTTTATGTACGCTACCACTTCGTTATTTACATATATCTCTATCTTATTTGTCATAGAGTTGAATTTCATGTAAGAATCACCTGCTGAGCCTTCGACGTTAAGTTTCTGGCCAGCATCTATGCTCGCGTCTCCGCCCGAGACTGTCAATAAAGAGCCTGGATTGTCCGTCCCTATGCCAACATTTCCCGTGGTAATGATATTCTGACTACCAAAATCAGGAGATATCTTGGTGCCCTCAATAGCTGCTGCTGCGGCAACCTCGGTATTGGTTATGGCAAGGTTTAACTTTGACTGGGCAATAGCTGCAACGGCGGCTATATCATCGTCCGTGATAGTGCCGTCTAAGATCGTACTACCGCTAGCATCAGGCCCGCCTGAGACTGCGTTTGCAGTAGCAAGAACACCCAAGCCGGTAATGTCAGTATTTGGGTGTGTATGTGACATGGCTGCCGCGCCTACATCCGAAGCAGATAGATCTTGCGCACCTATTTTATATTTCGTGGTGCTTGGTATATTTATACCCGTGAAGGTATTTGTGGCCCCTGTCTGGCCTGTTATGCTCAAATAATGGCCTGTGCTGTCGTATAGAATACCAACATCCCCTGTGCCGCCCTCGATAACAAATCCTGCGGCATTGGCTGGCTCTGTTGAAACCGCGGCGCGATCTGTGTCAACCGTAATTGTAGAATTTGTTGAACCGGAAATATCTGTTGTGGCTACCCCTGTTATTGAAGCAGCTGTTACATTACCTGATGGGTCCACCTTAAATTTTGTTGCGCCGTTCGAAGCTTTTATAACAAAAGGGTCTGCGACCTGGCCTTCAATCATCTGTATTGCAAGAGGAGTAACATCTGCCGCGCCCATACCTCCAGGTGTAATAGTCTGAGTAGATTCAGGATTTGTTTTAACGGAGCTTGTGCCTGTAGTAGAGTGAACACTAAATCCCCATGTATCGCCAACTACACCTCCAGTAATGTATGCATCTGAAAGGCGGGCTGTCGGGTCGCCTGTCATTGGATTTTCTGAAAATTTGATACGCACACCTTCGTTACCTATAGACTGTTCAATAGTTGACATAGTTAATGGACTGTTCCATGTACTGCCACCATTATCGCTCCATTTAAAAGTACCTGAAGAAGAGCCTGCGGTTCCTGTTGAAACTATTTGAATCTTGTAAAACTTCTCTGTAGCCCCTATGTAATTTCCACTTGTACTAACATTAAAGCTACCTGAATTGGCTGTAGCCCCATTCCACTCCTGCCATGGAGAGTCAATCTTACTTGGTCTGCCAACCAGATTAATAAGCTCTGCTATAGATACCCTGTTGCCGCCGTCTTCAAAAACCAGATTATTATAAGTAGGCGACCATGGATCAGGATCTTTAAAAACCCTGGTAACGCTTGGGATATAACATGTCGTAGCTGCATAGCTATCGTATCCTGCAGGGTCCATCCTGGTGGCAAAAAAGTTCCATCTGTCGCCGACCAGGCCTTCTGTAGTGTTGCTGAATCTAACTGTTACGCCCGTGGTCCCGAGGGTAACCTCGGTGGTGCTGATATCTATCGCCGTATCGCTGTTCCCTGGCAGATAACCTGTCCCTGTTCCGTCGTCGTAATACCATTTAAATTTATTCGGCGTGCCTGCGTCTATAATTTGCACATAAAAATTCATAAACTGTGTTGTGCCTGAATATGTGCCGCCTGTAAAAAGTGAAAGCGTTCCAACAGTCCCATTTTGATTATATGGAGGCGTTGGCGGGTTTATGCCGCCAAATCCTCCAAAGCCGCCCTTCTGGCCCGTAAAGCCCGGATCATCCGTAAAGAACTCCACGCCGCGGGTCCTTACAAATTTATCGACCGAGAGTATGCCTCCTTTTTCATCGCTTGCGCGGCCGATTCTCAAAGCGCCGTATATGGTCTGGTCTCCTGAATCTGTAATCATACCTGGTTGATATTCAGGGATTGATTTACCCATAACAACCTGAACTGAATCGAAGAGGGCTGTGCCGCCATCGTCTGAGGTGCTTCGTGCTATAAGATGCATTTCGACAGGAGTGGCCTTATTGTCAGTGACAAACTGACCCTTGAAAGCAGTAAAGCTGGGTGCATTGTTTATAGTGGCCTGCATTGGCCTAAACGCAACAGAAATCTTTACCCCTGAATTATGGTTCTGGGCGGTAGTTCCGTTTATGCCCCTCGTAATACCTGTTATTTTGTTCCCGGTCTTGCCGGTATAAGATATTTGTTCTGCTGTACTTGTCACGTCAGGGTCTATCCATAAGAAACCATTTGATGGTAGTCCTGAAATATCTCCTGTAATATTTATTGCTGTAGCTGATTTTGTAATATCTCCACTCAATGTCAGACCCACAATATCCAGTTCGTTTTCTATATCAACTATCCCTGTTGTATCAGCTGCAGTGCCAGGCAGAGAACCCGGGTCCACTCTCATATATATTCCTACGCTATAGACCTTAAGCGACTCTAAGCTTGCTATAGTCTGCTTTATTTCTCCATCTTTCCCAGTACCGATATTGTCCGTACCTGTGCCCCTCAGGGCATCTTTTATCCTCACAGAGCTTACGCCATGTGCATAATCTTCTGTATGTGTATTAGATGTTTGGCTATAGTCAGGCCTAAAAAATAATGGCGCGTTTTGAAAAATATTCCCACCTACCCATTCCCATTCATCTGGCTCAAAATTCTGCCAGCCACCTTCAAAACCAAAAGTGGTATCCCTCATCCCTCCTAATGTCGAGTCAAAAGTCCCTGTGGCATAGTTAGGGTCCAAACCATGAAATGTCTCAAATGCGCTGAATGCCTCGAACGAACTGTTCTTTATCAGATTTTTAAATTGTACGGCGAACGTGCCACCTGAGAATGAGAATTTGTCTGAATCCGGGTCATAGATAAAATCCTGAGTCTTTGAGACAATGCCCTGGGCATCTTTCTCAACAAAGGTAATGCCTGTAGGAGATGATGCCTCTATCTGTAATGGTGCTGAGAATGTAAATTTACCCTTTGCGCCAAGCGCCGGGTCATAGCCCATGACTTCCCAGTTATCTGTTGAGTTGCGGCCAAAATTAAGCGCGGCGGCGCTGTCTTTAGCGCCTGCTGAAGTATCTTCTGCCATATACATGCGTCCTGCGGAATCCACGTAGATCTTTTCTGACGGCGTTGCCGCGGCATCGTAGATGGAAAGGACGTTTGAAGTAGCTGATGCCAGGCCTTTGATAGTCAATGGCACAACATCTGCTGTGGGTTGGATAGTCTGGGCAGTAGATGGTGCTGTCAAAACCACGCCTGATAGCGCAGTCGCAGTATGCGTATGTAGAGAATCTGCGTTTGAACTGCCTGTAAGGGTATCTAAATTTACAGCTGTAACATTTGCGCTTGTGCCTGAGAGTTTATTTAACTCTGCCGCTGTTGTGTTAACCACGCTGCCGCCTAAATAGAGTAAGGTGGTATTTGTTGAACCGGATACATTGAGCTTGTATGTGTCTGTAACAGAAGTGCCTATGCCGACATTGTCAGATGCTGTGGTAAGATATACACCCGTACCGCCGTCTGTCCATCCGCCTGCGATTGACGGATTTATTGCATCTGCGTAAGCCTTTGTTACTGCATCGGTAGCTGCGACAGGTGTTGCAACAGTAACTGTGCTGGCAAAATATCCGCTTCCGGAATTATCAACGTAGAACTTCTGGGATGTACCGTCGCCAGTGTACGCGTCAATAAGATAATTGCTACCTGTAGGCAGACTTGTTTCTGTGGCTGTTATTTTTAACGCAGTGTAAGATCCTGTCTTTGAAGAACCAGTATAATTTATCGTAGGCGCAATATTCATTGCAACTGCTGTTGTGGTCGAGTCTGTGCCGCCATCTTGAAAGGTCGGCTGAACTATTATATTTGTTACGGTTCCCGATGTCGAACTATCTGTTTCCGTGACATTCAATGCCTTGAAAGTTGCCTGGCCTGTTGAATCTACGTTGTATGTTGTGCCTCCTGCAAAATTTGCTGTGCCTGCTATGTCAATGCCTGCGCCTACATCCACATTGCCCTGAAGATCTGAAGTACCGCTGACGACCAGACTGCTGAGAGTAGTATCACCCAATGAGGTTGTGCCGATTGAACTGACATTACCGTAAATCATCCCGTCAACTTCCAGGTCGCCCTGTACATAGAGTTCGCCTGTAGCTGTCGCGTTCGTATTAGTAAGTTCAGTTGAACCAACTACTACTCTATTGCCTGCAAATTGCGCAGCTGGCCCTGTTGACTGCTGGTTTACATCCAGTGCCGCAGATGTGCCGGAGTAATCCAGGTCAATATTCGAGTTTATATCCAAAGCGCTGGACAGAGTTGTGGCGCCGCTTACTGTTAAGGCGCCTGTAACATCTAGCCCGTTATTCGCGTCTACATTGCCGCCAAAAGTAACCTGATTGGCTGCGCCTGTTTGGGTAAAGGCGTCCGCGACAGTAACCGTGCCTGTAGAGCTAAAGATATTCCCCCGCAGGTCTGAGATACCTGTAACTACAATGCTCGAGAAAGTATTGTCTCCTCCCGCGGAAGCGAGTGTGCCATAGATAGTACCGTTAACAGTCAGATCTTTGGCTATGGTTACATTGCCTGTCTCGCTATCCACAAGGATCCAGTTTGTGGTGCCATCAGTTATTTTAAAATCACCTGACGTGGAATCTATATTCATGACAATATCACCAAGGCCTGTAGGATCAAGAGTAATATCTTCATTTGCGCCTCCGGTAATCGACATCTCACCGCCAGGTATGGTCATAAGAAAATCAGCGGCGTCATAGCCATCCAGTTTATCCGCGTTTATAGCATAGGCTATTGTAGTGAGCCTCTGCCTGGGAGTCATCTCGCCATCATCCTCAACCTCGACAGAATACCAGTACGGGTCGTTGAAATCCAGACTGTCCAGAGCCTCGCTTTCGCCCAATAGCATGTTGAATACGCCCTTTGTCACTGTTACAGTCTGGGTCTCTGTCCAGAGCGCAGCGCCACCAGACTCCGCGTCATAAATCCTGATCGTTATAGACACGTCTCCTGTAACAGGGGTATCCTCGGCATCAGTAAGCTTGCCCTGGTAATTTATATACCGTGGTATGTCAGCGTGCGCCCACGGAGGCGCTGTAGCAATGAATCCCAGAATAAAGATCAGTATAATTACGTGTGCGAATTTTGCCCCTCTGAACACTTTTGTCATTCTCTTGGTAATCATCTTAATCGCCTCCTTGGAGGTTTTTTGGTAACAGTCACTAGGTGACTATTACCAAAAAACCACTTATTAAAGTTCTTTGCTATTTTTAGTCCCACCTATTTCACCGGTGGAAAAAGCCGGGTAATTCCCCGGCATGACTTTCCATTTCTTTGAAACCATCTCATCCGGTCTGGTCGGTTTAGCTATCATCTTTGAGGTATTTTCCGTAGGTTTACTGGAGATCAGACCTGTAACTTGTTTTATGCTTGAGGTACTCGCATAGAGTACGTAAATAGCGGTAACCAAAACAAAGATCGAAATCGCTGTCAAAACAGCCAAATCATATCTAACGCGTTTCGGGGAAATCTTATCCGGCTGCTCCGGCTGAGTCGTAGCTATAGAGCTTGCTTTGCCTTCTTGTCCTTGCGCCTTAGGCAGAACAAGCTCTCTAGCTACATAATCATGACCCAACACCAATTCTCTCAATTCATCTATCCCTTCAAAAGTCTTATTCAAGTGGTAATATTTTAAGTTCGCCTCTTCTTCTATTATCAGTATCCCCATTCTTACCAGTTTTAAAAGCTGTCTTCTCAGGGGGCTCAATGATTCATCTAGCTTTCTTTCTAGCTCTCTTAAATAGTATCTATCATCTATATGAGTGAGAAATAGATTGAGAAGCTTTACCCGTGTCTTTGATGTCACGATCTTCTCTATCATCTCGCTCACCTCCTTCTGGTGTGCCCTTTTAGGGCACAATCAGGACAAAATAAAAAACCCATTCTTCCATCGAAGAATGGGTCACGTTTTTAGCTTTTTCCCTCTCGGTAGCTGACTGCCATAAGTCCTTTCGGCCTTGTAGGCTCTAAAGCTTTGTGTCCCACCCTTTCGGATGGTTTACCCTTGTCACTGGGATTTTCTTTCCTGATTTTCTCTACTACAAGTATATCATATATAGCTTGTAGATACAAGGCTTACTCCGAATTTTAAAAAGGCGCTCGTTTTCTACCTCCGGGCACATTTGTGCCCTACAGAATACTACTTTTTTAATCGCTTTTAACTAGTTCAAAGTATAGCACCCTAAAAAGTGGTTGTCAATATATTGTGGATAATTTTTTTTAAACCACTATAAGTATACATAATTTCAATATCTTGTGGCAAAAAAAGTTATCCCCACTATTAGTCCAAAAAGCCCATAGGACTCTATTATGCTAAAAGTAACCCCAAGTAAAGTTAGGCTATGAGTTTTTGTAAATCAGTGGGTAGCTTTGCGGAAAATTCTATTGGTTTATTTGTTGTTGGGTGTGTGAATATGATTGATTTCGCGTGCAGGGCCTGCCTTGATAGTCCTTCAATAATCGGACCATTGTATAAAGTATCTCCTAAAACAGGGTGCCCGATATGTGATAGATGAACACGAATCTGATGTGTCCTGCCTGTCTTTGGCGTTACCTCAAGGACACTAAGGTTCTTGGTTTTGTCTCTTTTGATAACACGATAATATGTCACTGCCTCTTTTCCTTCTTCTTCATCAACCCTCATCCTTATCCGATTCTTTTTATCTTTAGCTAGCGGCGCTTTAATCACTCCCTCATCAAGATCTATTATTCCCCTTACAAGAGCTATGTATTTTTTAGAGACTGTCCTGTTTTTCAATTGTTTCGAGAGTTTGCGGAGCGCTACTCCATTTTTAGCAATCACTATAACGCCTGTTGTATCTTTATCCAATCGATGCACTATCCCGGGCCTCAATGCATGCTTCTCATCTTTTGTGTCTTTTGGCTTATTGAAATCTGTCAGAAACCCTGGATAATCCAAAAGCGCGTTTACAAGAGTCCCTGAGTAATTTCCGCACGCCGGGTGAACCACCATGCCAGCAGGTTTATTAACAGCCAGGATATCGTCGTCCTCGTAGATGATATCCAGAGGGAGCTTTTCAGCCTTTGGAGTCTTGCCATCATGCTCGATCAGACTTTCTCTTTGGAGCTTTTCCAGGTCTATCTCTATCTTATCATCCGGTTTTACCTTATGGCCTGGTTTGACAATATTCCCATTCAAAAGCACTTCGCCCTTATCTATCATCCTCTGAATCATAGCCCTGGAGATCTCCAGTTCAGGCCTCACAGCGACCATATTCTTGGTCACCACGTTGTCCACTCTCTTCTCACTGTCTTCCTGATTAACTATAAGCTCAAACATATTCTCTCTCTTGACGTTAGACTAACAAACTATACCCCTGCAAAATACTTTCTCCCAGAAATTGTGCTATATACTCAAATCTATTTATATCACCCATTTGCAGGGCCGTATAGTACTTTTCTCTATCTTTATTTTGTATCACGCAAGGCGCATATGTATTTGCCAGTAACTGCGTAACTGCAATAAGTCTGCCGACCCTTCCATTGCCATCTTTAAAAGGATGCATATGTTCAAATTCATAATGATTAATGGCTATTTTTTTTATGATGCTGCCTTCGTATTTATTTACATCCGACATAAATTCCTTAAACAATTGAGGCACAAATTGATAATGCGGCAATTTTTTCTGCAAACCTCTTATCCCCACATTTACCTTTCTTAATTTTCCAGCATCTCTATCCATTCCATGCATGACCATCCTATGCAGAGTCAAAACAAAACTGTCGTCTATCTTGAAATCTCTTTTCACTGTTGAAAATACAAATTCTAATGCCACTTTATGATTAATGGCCTCTTGCTGTTCCATTTGACTTTTCTCCGGAAAGATGCGCCCTTTAAGGATAATATCTTCCGTATCTTTCTCTGTAAGAGTGCTGCCTTCTATGGCATCTGAATTATACGTCAAGCTTACCAAGAACCGGCTATAAATTTCTTTATCTTCTCTTATGATTTTAAATATCTTCCCGTATTTTCTTCTCACTTTACTTAGAAGCGAATCAAGATCCGCCTTTTCAATAAATAACTGGTAAAGCTTCTGGATATGGGCTGGGTGCGGTCTCCTTTTCTCATTTACCCACCTATTTACAGTCTTATAGTCAAGCTCCAGAACCCTAGCTATATCGGCCTGACTCATATCACCCATTTCCATTATATACTTTATTTGTTCTTGTGTAGAAAATATACCTTTTTTCATATTATATCACCAATAAAAATATACCATATGGTATATTAGATGTCAACCTAATTTTACACTTTTATGACACACAGAAATTGTAAAGTTATTTTTATTATAGTACAGCTGTCATGATATGCGCAATAAATTTAATATGTACGCGAATCAAGAATTTTATCAAGGGTTTTTGTTTTATGAATCTTGCTATAGGCGGGCTGAATTTGTAATAAAGGGCGACAAATTGCCTGCCAGATTCTGATCGCAATAAATACCTGTCCCTGAACGCGCATAATATCCTTACCTCTTTAGCCGCTGGAGTGTCGAATGCCGCTGTGCCAATGAAACAATTTGTGCCGTCTTCATTATCAGACTCTCCAATGGAATTCTCCGAGTCGGTACCATCCACTTCTTTAACCTTTTCGCCCGCTATGCCAAAAAGACTAAAGTGATTTGTTTTTATCGTAACTAAATTCTCCTGCGGGAATATCAAGACATCTGAAAGCATTTTCCAATCCTGACTATCCTCATTAAACCAGTACGCATCAAGCGTCAGTTCATCTATATTCCTGCCATCAACAATGCCATCATTGTCTTCATCCGCATACGGTATGGCTATTGTCATTTCTTTATCAAAACCTTCTTTATGAACGTCAAATTTATACTCTCTATATTCGCCCGCGGAAATAATATTTTCAGCTACCACAAGCCGTTTACTGACCTGTCCTTCTTCCAGTTTATCTATATTGACCACATCATCTGACTCAAGAATACCAGCAGGTAACGTCAAAGAGGTTTTATCTGAAAGCTCAATTTTATCTGATTTATTTCTAAGTACTTTTTTCCTTTCGCTTAATACTAAACTATTATTAGTATCGTTATTATCGCGCTTGCCATTCATTACATAAAGAATATCTTTATGCGAAGCTATAATGCCTTCAGAGGCAACTACTTTTACCTCCACCGTATAAACTCCCGAATCATAATATGTGTATTCTGACTCAGGAGTATCGGTTACAGTGTCACAAATCCCATCGCCATCAAAATCCCAAAAATAATCCGCTGCCTGTATTTCAAAATCCGCCAGAAATGTAAAGTTTACTCTAAAAGGGGCTTTTCCTTTTTTTGGCTTAAATTTTATTTTGCCTGTCTCTATATTATCTATATCATACAGAGTTAATCTAATTTCTTTTATGGCTTCCGCAGAAACATTCTTTTCATCCACCACCCGCAGGTTAGGCATATATACCCCAGGCTCATGATACACATACCTCGCAACCGCTGAATCAGTAGAGGTAAAATCATAAATACCATCACCCTGGAAATCCCACTGATATTTCTGAATCTTCTTCTCTGAGCTTATAGACGCGTCAAAATTTATTTCTATGGGGACATCTCCTGAATCGACTGAAATCATTGGTTCAACATTTAAAACTAAGGGGTCGAGTGCTTCTATAGTAACTATTTCTGAATCACTGAGGCCGATGGAATTTGTAACTTTGAACTCAACATTATACACTCCTGGAGTACCATAAGTTTTAACTACCTCCGTAGATACCGAAGAATCGGCATCATATACCCCATCACCATTAAAATCCCATTCGCACTTACAGATATCTGCCTGGGAATCTACTATGCCTGAAAAATGAACCTTGCATGAGGCAATGTCTTTTACAGGAACTGCATCTATATAAACTTTTGGCGCGTCAGAGTTATGCTTTACATTAATAGAAACAGTATGGATATCTGTATCGCCATACTTATCTGTTACCCGTAACTCAGCCGGAAAATTGCCTTTGCCGGTATACACAAACATTACATTTCCTGATTCGGCTGATTTAAAATCATAAACGCCTTTGCCGTCAAAATCCCACTCATATTTGACTATATTAGCTTTAGCAATACTGTCTGAATTAAAATACACTTCAAGTGGAGCAATCCCGCTCACAGGATCCGCCAGAGGTTGTTCGGGCATAATCACAGGATTCTTCACGGTTATCTTAACAATTTCCACCGCGGCGTCTTTACCGTCACTCGCCGTAAAAGTGACAAAATATTCCCCGGTCTGATTTACTCCCGACTTCCAGTAAAACCTTCTATCTTCAAAAAGAGCCCCATCAGGTAAACCTTTTACGGAATATCTAATAACATCTCCATCTATATCAGTCGCCTCTATACTGAACTCCGACTCTTCGCCAATCAGGACCATTTTCTCACCAATAGTAAATAATACCGGGGAATGATTTGGTTCCGACCGTTCAACGATTTTAAATTTTTCCCTGCCTGAATTAACTGTTTTATCGCCATATAAAAGGCTCACATACGCTACGTGTTCACCGGACTTATTTTCCTTCACATCAAATACAAACTCCTCATATCCCTCCAAATCAATATTCATCGTCTTTGACGGTTTTTCATCTAGAAAAACCTTTAATTTACCCTTGATCTCATAACTGGTGAAACAACGGACTGTAAAATCTATCTCCTCATCCTGCGCATACTCACCTTTGGCAATATGCAGATCGAGCCGAACTTCTTCTCCTGCCTCAAGAAATATCGAGGCCTGGACTTCCGCTGAATCATCGCAAATGAATCTGTACACAATCCTATAAAGGCCTGGTATTTTAAGATCAGGTTTTATTTCCTTTTCAAACATATTCATGCCTTCTGTCAGGTCAATATCTTCGTCTATTATTTTTATACTGCCTGAATCAGGGGAAATAAGGTCTGCGGTCAATCTTGCTGAGCTTATTTCTCGCGAAACAAGTCTCCATTCAATATTTACGATATCTCCGTCCACGTATTTATCCTTGTCGCATTCAGCCCTGACCACCTTTAAAGAGGCCTCCGGCTCTTCTTCTCCTCCCAGTAAAAAAGAATCCAGGTAAAGCGCTTTTCCTGAAGAAAAATAAATGCCATAATAAATCTTATCCTGCCCATCAGTTTCCTGTATTTCAAAAATCAATTCTATTTTATCGCGCAACACAAAATTCCTTGCCTCCTTAAACTCCCCGCACGAGACTTCGATATACAGGTCGGCATCCGCCATAGAGCCAGCGTTGGTTAAATTAACAGTGAAAATATCGCCCTGGAAACTTGTTTCGGATTCTAATTTAATGCCTAACACGCTAAAGCTGACCGGGTGCTTCACGCCTCCAAATAAATATTCCGCCTCATACTCTCCTTCTTCCAGATCTACCGGTATCAAAAAATCAAACTCTATGTCGCTCTCTTCCCCAGCTTCCAAAAATCCTGACCAGGCCTGATTAAATAAATCCCTGAATTTGAACCGGATCTCACACATACCGCCTGCCGCGCCTTTATTGATTGCCTTAAATCTAAAACTCGCTATGTCCCCGGCATTATAAATGGTATCACTGTCCAGACACAAGGCCTCTATCTGAGGAGACAATACAGGTCCTGGTATAGAGTTTCCTACATAAAACCTCTCGATAGCCTGTGAATTTTTCTGAGGATCCGAAGAATTTAAAGCAACCTGCAGGTAGAATTTGCCTGTATTTTCAATTCCAGGGATCTCAAGCCTGACCTCTTTTTTGTTAGTTATACTGGCAAGCTCCTTCGTCTCATGAAAAATCTCAATGCTGTCAGGTAAATATTCATCATCCGGAATGAATATAAAATACAGCCTGTATCTAGAAAAAGAGCTTTCGCTATTATACTTATCCTGGAGCTGTATGAAATAATTCGAAGGCGCGTCTGTATTAAACTCCATGGTCAAATCCTCACCATCCGAACCCGCGGCGGAATTGACCCAATTATTTTTAGTCTCTTCGTATAATTTTATATAAGGCCGTATATTCGGTGGGACATCAGTCAGATTTACAATAACCGCGCCTGAATCAGGTATGGAGAGCCTGTAAAAATCATTATCGCCTTTTACCGCTATTGTACCGAAACAGCTCCTTCCTGATTCAAGCGGCACAGCCTCTCCTTTAGCATTGTTCGGCTCGTATTCATCGAGGGTATTGACTAAAAAAGCCTTAAAAGAATATGTCTCCATGGAAGAAAAATTTGAATACCAGTCTTTTATCAGGATGTAATACCCGCCGGGTTCTTCTATTTCTGCCTGAAGAGTGATTTTTTCGCCGGAGGAGCCTCCTTTCTGCGCGACCAGTTTGCCTGAATGGTCATATAGCTTCACAGAGGGCCTCAGGCCTTCAGGGACATCATCAAGCCGCATATAAAATTCGCCTTTACCTGTCATGTCTATCGCAAAATAATCTTCATCGCCATTCGGAAACATGGTGCTGATTATTTCCTTTCTGAAAACAATAGTCTTCGCGCTGTTAAAATCGCTGTTTGGCTCGTACTGGTCAGACCCTGAAACAGAGTCTAATTTAAGGAGATATTCCTGCTGTGAAGAAAAGCTATTATATCGATCTTTAAGCTGCAAGTAATATGTCCCGGCCTTTGCCAGTTCAAGCGCATATTCCAGCTCCTTGCCTGAAAGACTGGCTGTAGAGCCCAGCCATTTCCCCGCAATATCATAGACTATAATGTATGGCCTGAAACCTTCCTCTACGTTTTTCACCGCTACGGTTAAAAGCAGAGGCGCGTCAATTGTTAATTTAAAATAATCTTCGTCACCGGAGTTATAAATCTTCCCCCGTATATTAGCGGATGAAGTTACCTCATTAGCGTTTAAAAAATCATTATTTGGTTCTGTTTCTTCTATATCCTTGTAAGAATTTCCGTTTTCGGCCTGTCCGCCTGCAAGCGGCTGGTCCGGAGAAGAATCCTGTTCAAGCCCGCCAAAAAGATTTTCTCCTTTTTCAATCTGTATTGTCTCGTTAATGCCCTCTGGTTGAATTTCTAATTTATATATTCCAACGGGGATATGCCTAAACTCAAAATTCCCCTGCCCTGAGACAACTGCCTTCCTAGGGCCTGCTTCAGAACCCGCCACATTAACCGGCTCAAGGGTTAATTCAGACCCTATTGAATCAGATAAGACCCCGGAAAAATTTCCATATTCAGCAGCACTCAGGACTATGTCCAAGACATTAGCCCCTGCTGTAATCTCTGTTTCTTTTATCGTCTCGTCATACCCCTCTGCAGTAACATTTAATGTAAGCCTTCCCGGTTTAAGCCTTTTTAAGATATATGCGCCCTTATCATTTGTGTAAACACTGTTTACGAGCGCCCCCTTAATGGGCCTTCCTTGCTCATCTTTTACTATACCGGTTAAATATCCTCCTCAACATCAGTAAGCACCCTGATATCCAGGGCAGCGGAATCTATCTTTTCGCCATTATTATTTATAACGGCCTTTGCCAGGATTGATTCTCCTTTAGCGTATAGGGTTTTTTCCATCTCAACGCTCAATATTTCACCTGAGCCGGAGTAAATCAAAGGGCCCGGGATATCCACGGTAACGCTCGAAGATCCGAGGAGCCTTGAATTTGAAAACGCGTCCAGTCTTATTATATACATACCTCTTCCAGCATCTTCCTGGATCCCGAAAGATTCCTGCCATGAAGAGCCGTCTCCTTGCCTTAATTCCAATTGCCTGGTGTCCTGATAAAATTGGTGGTTTAAAGCAGAAACGCTCAAGA
>JBDRBM010000006.1:0-16237 GCA_043822665.1 Candidatus Omnitrophota bacterium | reverse complement strand
GGGCTTACCTTTTCGCAATACCAGGTCTATGGCCCCGCAATTATCAATGACGTAAAGCCAGTCGCGGACATTAAGCCCATCGCCATAAAGCGGGACTTTTTTATTTTCAAGGAGGTTTGTGATAAAGAGCGGGATGACTTTCTCAGGGAACTGGTACGGCCCGAAATTGTTACTGCTCCTCGTGACTATGACAGGGACTTTAAATGTCGTATGATAGGCAAGCGCCAGGTGGTCGCCCGCTGCCTTGGATGCGGCATAAGGGCTATTGGGATGGAGAAGGCTTGTTTCTTTAAAAGAGCCTTTTTTGATACTGCCGTAACATTCGTCAGTCGAGATTTGAATGAATCTTTTAGCTTTATGTTTTTTCGCGGCGTCAAGGAGGACATGAGTGCCGTGGATATTGGTGTGGATAAAGCTTGAGGCGTCTTTTATGGACCTGTCTACATGGCTTTCCGCCGCGAAATTCACTATCGCGTCGCAGTTTTTCGCGATTTTATCAACGAGTTTTTTGTCGCAGATATCACCTTTTATGAATGTGTAGCGTTTGTCTTTCTCAATGTCAGTGAGGTTCTCTTGGCAGCCACAATAGGTGAGTTTGTCAATATTGACGACTTTGCGGAGTTTGTATTTTTTAAGTATATAGCGGATGAAGTTTGAGCCAATGAACCCACATCCACCAGTGATTAATAATTTCATAGAACACCTTGTCTTAGCGCTTAGCGCATAGCGTATAGGATTTAAAAACATTTCTTCTTTTATTTTTCTATACGCTAAACGCTATCCGCTAATT
The DNA here is from genome assembly GCA_043822665.1 of Candidatus Omnitrophota bacterium. Taxonomy (GTDB): domain Bacteria; phylum Omnitrophota; class Gorgyraeia; order Gorgyraeales; family Gorgyraeaceae; genus JAHIEN01. Next base: position 15,447 of record JBDRBM010000006.1, on the reverse strand, counting down.
TCGCTATCAAATTTCCCGCCTTTAAGAGCGACTCATGCGTGCCGCAGTCTGTCCACCAGCCGTCCAGGATGTCAAAGGTCATTTCCCTGCGGGATATGTAGTCGTTGTTTACATCTGTAATTTCAAGCTCGCCCCTGTCAGAAGGCTTAAGGGTCTTTATTATGTCAAAGACCCGTGCGTCAAACATATAAATTCCTGTTACAGCGTATCTTGATTTTGGCTTTTTGGGCTTTTCCTCTATCTTCAAAATTTTGTTCCCTTCTACACCTGCTACACCAAATCTCTCAGGATCTTCCACCTCTTTAAGAAGGATCTTTGCGCCCTTTGGCTGTTTCAGAAAATCGTCCGCGTATTTTCTTATGGATTTTTCTACTATATTGTCGCCGAGAATGACTATTACCTTGTCATTGTCCACAAAATGCTCTGCCAGGCTCAGGGCTTCGGCTATGCCGCCTTCGCCTTTCTGGTATGTATAGTTTATATGCTTAAGGCCAAACTCTCTTCCATTTCCCAAAAGATGCAGGAACTCACCCGCGTGATTGCCTCCTGTAACAATAAGGATGTCTTTTATGCCGGCGTCCACAAGCGTCTCTATAGGGTAATATATCATGGGCTTATCGTATACGGGAAGTAAATGCTTGTTCGTGATCCGTGTCAATGGTTCAAGACGTTTACCAAGGCCACCGGCTAAAATAATTCCTTTCATATTTCACCTCTTTATTAGGCAGAGCAAGGCTCTGCGGCTACGGCTATTTGCTCCAATCGTATGGTATATCATTTTTAAACGCGTCTACCCTGTATTCGTCAGGCTCTTTGTAATTGTATGTCATGGTCGGAACGTTTATTACTACTGCCTCTTTATCGCTTATACATTTAAATCCGTGATATACGAGCCTGGGGATCTTTACCAAGATGGGGTTATCCAGGCTTATGGTAAAGTCATTCACTTCCCCTTTTGTAGGAGAGCCTTCCCGCGCGTCATAAAGCGCGAGTTTCATCACGCCTGATACACAGGTAAAGTGATCGTCCTGCTTTTTATGATAATGCCATGCTTTTGTGACTCCCGGAAAAGCAGTGGTCATATATACCTGGCCGAATTTTTGGAAGATTTCTTCATCTGAGCGCAGGATCTCCATGAGTCTGCCGCGCTCGTCTCGTAGGATCTTAAGTTTTTTAACCTGGACATCTTGTATCATTAGAACTCCTTACCTCCCTATAGAAATATACCTGAAGCCCAGCTCTTTCATCTTGTCAGGCTCAAAGATGTTTCTCCCGTCTACGATAAGAGGGGTTTTCATGAGTCTTTTTACGCGCTTTAAATCCATCACCTCAAATTCATGCCATTCAGTAACTATGGCAAGGCAGTCAGCGCCTCTCGCGGCCTCATACAGGTCCTTAGAAAATTTGATGCCTTTTAAAATAGACCTGGCCTTTGTCATGGCCTTCGGGTCATAGGCCCTGACTTTCGCGCCAGCGTCATTCAGAGAATTTATTATATCTATAGAGGGCGCGCATCTCATATCATCTGTCCGCGGTTTGAATGCCAGTCCCAGGACCCCTATTGTCTTTCCTTTTACAATCCAGAGCGCTTCTTCTATCTTTCTTACAAAAAGCGCCCTCTGTTCTTCATTGACTTTTCTGGCAGCTTTGAGAATGTCAAAATCATACCCTAATTTTCCAGATATATGTATAAAGGCATCCACATCCTTGGGGAAACACGAACCGCCATAGCCTATGCCGCTCTGTAAAAAGCCTTTGCCAATCCTCGAGTCAAGCCCTATGCCGTGCGCTACCTTTGTGACATCAGCCCCTGTCTTTTCGCATATATTGGCCACTGAATTAATAAAAGATATCTTGGCCGCGAGGAATGAGTTTGAGGCATGTTTAATAAGCTCCGCGCTCTTTATGTCTGTAACTACTATTTCGGCATTTACGCCTTTATATAATTCTATCATGATATCTTCGGCCCTTTTTGTCTGAACACCTATAACTATCCTGTCAGGACGCATGAAATCATGTATGGCTGTCCCTTCTCTTAAAAACTCAGGGTTGGATGCCACATCAAATTTCACTTTTTTTCTGACATTTATCTTTATGGTATGTTCAACCCATTTTCCGGTCTCAACCGGCACAGTGCTTTTTTCGACGATCAGGCGATAGGATTTTAAGTTTCCGGCAATCTCTCTGGCCACGTGTTCGACGTACGAGAGGTCCGCCTCTCCATTAGGCCTCGGCGGGGTTCCGACGCATATAAAAATGACAAGAGAATCTTTTACGCCCTCCTTTATGCTTGAAGAAAAAGAAAGACGGCCTGCCTCTACGTTTTTCTTTACCATATTTTCAAGTCCCTCTTCATAAAAAGGGATTTTGATTTTTTTTAATAATTCTATCTTTTTCTTGTCGTTATCCACGCAGGTTACGCTATGGCCCAGCTCAGCCAGGCACGCGCCTGTAACCAATCCCACGTAACCCACGCCTATGATGCATATATTCATAACTGCCCCCTTACCCTAACCCTCTCCCCTGCGGGGATAGGGAAAACTTTATCTTTTCGGCGCTGCGTAATAGTCATTGAAATCAAACGGTATTTTTGGTGATGCCTTGAGTTTCATGATCAACCAAAAGGTCGCGCCGCCGTCCCTCGCTATGTCAAGGCTCGCTTCAGCAAGCCAGCAATGTAAATCTTTTATCACAGTCAGTTCCTTGGTGTCAAATTTATTTATAATCTTATGGCCGTCGGACTCTATTTCTTTTAAATCATATCTTCCGAACAACCTGAACGACCATTCTGTATTTAACTTATAAAACAACTCTGAGGTTAATTCGTGTTCGTTATTCTGCCAGTACCTGGAACCAAAGCCCAGCCTCCAGTCTTCACCCCTGTCTATGTAAAGGTCCGCGTTACAGTCCTGGAAGTCTCTTGTCTCGGGGTCATACTGTGTGTCTGACTCAATCCTGAGCCAGTCATATGGCGTGAGTTCAAGATCGCCTTTTACATTAGATAAATGACCGTCATGAAGGTAATCGCCTTTGACTAAAAAATAACCCAGGTCGTAAGTCTGTAATTTGCCGTCGAGAAGCCTCTTTGTCTGCAGTCTATTTTCAAGGCCCAGGCCAAAGGCGTTTTTACTTGTGATGTTATCGATATCGTCAAACTGCTGTAAGCTGACAGGCAGAATGGACGGAGCGTGTATATACTCGTATTCTATGGTAGGGGTTATTATATGACGTAATTTATTATATTCCACTCCAAGAAATCTGCCGGATGCCTCGTGCGTCTTGTAAAATTTAGTACTAACGTCGATACCCGTATAAAAGGCTGTCCTGAATTCATCTTCTTCGCCATTTATATCCTTAGAGTAAAGCGTGTCGCGCATGCCCACAAACGGCGAGACGCTTAAAAAATCCGCAATGCGCAAAGGGCTTGTAAGTTTATTGTATGTATCTAATCTCACTACGTCGCTGTCGGAGGCGCTATCGGCGGTTTTGCTGTTAAGGTTTGTAAAGGTAGTGTCTGTCTTGAAATAAACCGGCAGGCCGGAAAGCGCCTGGTCCTTAAGGTCAAACCTGAATTCGGGGAGGCGCTCCACAACGTCCTGGAATCGATTTGTCCTCTTGCGCGTCAAAAAACTCAGTCCGTATTCAGGCTGGCTGTCGAGCAAATAAATGTACGAATCAGGGGATGGCTCCCTCTCGTATTCTTCCCTGTAGAAAAAGTCCTTCGTGACCTCTGAATCGCGCAGTTCGTGATATTCCGCCATTGCGGTTACATTTTCATTTATATCCCAATGGTGCCTGAGCTCTATCATGTATCTTTGTTCCTCGGCTTTGACAGGCTCATTTCTATCTCTATTCCTCTGATTAGTGTAATATGTCTTTAAAAGGCCCTGGCCAAAATCACCCGTCGAATATTTATAATCCAGGCCTTCCGCTAAACCCCAGTTTTCTCTTTCATCTATCCTAAGCGTAAGCTTATTGTTTTCATCCACCTCGTATCTATAGCTCGTAAGCGCGAACATCCCCCATTTATGTTTCTTACCTGGAATTATATTAAACACGGGCCATTTTGTATCAATGGAATAATTGTACCTGGGAAGAAACGCTACAGGTACATTGCCTATGTTAAGCGAAACATTCTTCGCGACAACCTTATTGTCAGGGTATACAGTTATGCTTTTGGTCTTTATTTTGTAATGCGGCTCTGGCAGGTCGCAGCTTGTGATATAGCCGTCTTCAAGCCTGTAGGAACCATTGGAGGCGATATCTATTTTTTCACCGCCTACATACCAGTCTCCGGACCGCATCCGCGCTTTTAGGATCTCGCCCTCTTTTGCCGCGAAATTATATTTTACCCTCTCTCCCCTTATCTCTCCTGTAGGGCTCTTAAGTATGACATTGCCTTCCGCCTCCGCGTCCTTTGTTTCTGTGTACACAGTTATCTTGTCACATCTAAGCTGGACATCGTCATAATCAATAGACACGGCGCCTATGCCAACTACCTTTTTCTCCTTAGGAAAATACTCTACCTGGTCGCCATTGACTTCAACGGGTCCGGATGTAGTAATAGCTTCATCAGCAAAAGCGAGGCTGCATCCCGCGAAAACAAAAATTATGATACAGTGTACAAGTCTCATCTAAATTCGGCAAAGCAAGCTTTGCGGCTACATCAATCGCAACCCATTGCAATGGGTTTGTGTCAAGTAAGCAGCGAGGCACCGATTATGCCCGCGTCGCCTCCCAGCTTTGCCCTGGCTATCTTCACATGCAGGGCCTGGCCTTTCATAGGCCGTATTCTCAGCTCTTTCCTTAACGGGCCAAGGATCAAATTTCCCGCTTTGCTTACTCCGCCGCCAATGACAATCATGTCAGGATTCAAAAGATTTACAACCCCTGTAAGCGCGATAGCAAGTTTCCTTCCTACATCCCGCCAGATCGCCCTTGCCTTTTTGTTTCCCTTCTCCGCAAGGCCGCTTAGATGTTCAAGCGTTATATTTTTGCCAAATATCCGCTGAGCCTTCTTTAGGATATATCTATTCCCTATATACCTTTCCAAGCAGGCAATGCCCCCGCAATTACACTTTGGGCCTTTTTCATTTATAGGTATATGGCCTATTTCTCCGGCAAGCATTGTAGAGCCTCTATAAATCTCGTTATTTATAATAATACCCCCGCCTACGCCTGTTCCTAAAGTCAGACAAATCAAATTTTCCGCGGTCCTGCCGGCCCCAAACCTGTGCTCTGCCAGGGTCATCGCGTTTACATCATTATCAAGATCGACTTTCATTCCAAGCCTTTTTTGTAAAATTGATTTCAGCGGCACATTATCCCAACCTTTTATATTCGGAAAATAATGGACAATTCCCCGCTTGGAATCCACAGGCCCAGGCACACCAATGCCAACGCCTCCAATATCCTGTTTTCGCAGGCCTGATTCTTTTATAATAATAGCGAGATTATTAACTATGGAATCTATTATAGCGGGCTGTCCTGCCTGAGATGGAGTATCAACTTCACGCCTCAAAAAGACCTTTCCCCTTATATCAACAAGGCCTATTTTCATGCGCGTAGCGCCAAGATCTATTCCAATTTTAACTCTTTTAGGCATATTAAGTTATGCTACATTATGTCACTGGCTTTGTCAATTATAAAAAACCTTAAAGGAAAATTTCAACTTATCCACAATGTAGGTGACCCTTAAGGGTCACCTACATTTACATTTATACATTTACATTGTGTCCTTACCGGATCTTAACTTGACGAAACTTACAATGTAAGAATTGTCAAGTTAAGGCAATGGAATCAACATACTTTGTTACGGCCTGTTTCTTTTGCTTTATAAAGGACTTTGTCTGCTGATTCGATAAGGCCATCCACATCGATTCCGTCATCAGGAAACACGCTTATGCCTATACTGACAGTTGTCGATACCACCTCATCATATGCCTTAAAAACAGCGTCTTCTACATTCTGCCTTATACGTTCGGCTACCTGCATGGCGCCGTTGCGGTCTATGCCTGTCAGGCCAATGGCAAATTCCTCTCCTCCATACCTTCCGATAATATCCACCTCGCGCAGGCTTCCCTTAAGTATGGCTGCCACCTCTTTTAAAACAACATCTCCCACAAGATGCCCAAACTTGTCATTCTTCTCCTTAAAATGGTCCAGGTCCAGCATTAGAAACGAGAGGCTTGACTTGTGACGCATAGAACGCCGTAATTCCTCAGCCAGCCTTTCAAGGAAATACCGCCTTGTGGGAACCTGCGTCAAAGAGTCTGTTATGGACATCTCCTGCACCTTTTTATATAAAATCACTTTCTGATACTGTATGGCAAACTGCGCTGAGAGGATTATAAAATTTTCAAAATATATACGCGGCAGGTTCTCTATATAAAGCACTCCGGCTATTTTCTCTTCGACAAAAAGCGGCACGCAAATTAGAGTATCAAAATCCCTGATAATGGACAGTTTTCTTAGTAATAGCGGTTCTTCCTGCTGTACAAGCTCGATTGTTTTTTTGCTCTCAAGCTCGACACTGACAAGGGCCCTGTCAAAATCATCCGGCACAGCCTGATTGACACGCTGGCCTATCTCGACCTTATAGACAGTATTGATCTCACCCGAATCTTTTAATACTGCCAGGCGCGCTATCCTAAACCTGAATGACTTCCTGAGCGTCGCTGAAAAGATATTGAATATATCCTCAAGCATCAGGCAGGCAGACATGTCTTTTGAAATCTCATATAATGACAGGACCTGCTGGAGCTTTTTGTCGACCTCCAGATTTGATTCCACCTTTTGATTGTCCTTCCTGACCAATTCTTCATAATCAGCCTTCACCGCGTCAAACTCTGCCCTCATATTGTCCTTATAGGCGTTTAAATCTTTCCTGAACCTTTCGGTAATGACAGGCAGTGTGTTTATAAACAATAAAAATATAAAAGTCTCCCGCGGGAATAATCCCGCCCGCGTAACCAGGATAATAATACTCGCGGCAATAGACAAAAGAAATGCCTGTCCCAGATTAAGCCTGTAACCCAGAAATAAAATAATTATTGCCGCTGCGGTGTATAATATAAATTCCATAATTTTATCATCCAATTACCCTGTCCCTGCCTTCTCTTTTGGCCATGTACAGGCGCTCGTCCGCTTTAATTATAAGCTCGTCCTGCACCCTGGTATCCACGGGAAACGAGGACACGCCTATAGAAACAGTAACGCTGGTCTTTACGCGCCGGAGTTCTATATTTTCCCTCTTTACGGCCTTTCTCAGGTCTTCGGCTATTTTCATGGCCTTATTCTTTGATGTCTGCGGCAGAAAAATAGAAAATTCTTCCCCGCCATAACGACACGCAACGCCTGAGTCAACATACCTCTTTATAACCGCCGAAAGTATCTTCAACACTATATCACCCGCTGTGTGGCCGTATTTGTCGTTGTAATTCTTGAAATTATCTATGTCTATCATAAGAAACGAACACTCAAAGTCATTCCGTAATGACCTCTGGATTTCCTCGCTGAGCCTTTCGAGAAAATGCCTGCGTAGATACAGCCCTGTCAGGCCGTCTGTTATAGCAAGGTCCAGTGTCTGTTTGTAAAGCTTCGCGTTCTCCAAGCTTACCGCTCCCAAATTGCACAAAATATCCAGGAGCCTTAAATCCTCGGATGTATAATTATTAGGCCTTGAATGCTCAAGCCTGAGGATACCGGCGACCTTCCGCTCTTCAGTTAAAGGACAGGATATAACGGAGCGAAAAGGCCTTTGACATAATATCATTTTTTGTTCGCTGAACCTGAAATCTTTCTTAATGTCCTCGACTAAAAGACAGCGCCTTTCCTTAAAGACTGTCTCGTCAAGAAGGTCTCCTTTCTTGGCCTTTACCCTGTCAAAATCACTGCCAACCCTGGAAAGGATAAGGTTTAATTCCTGTTTTTCTGTGTCAACTAAATAGAGGAGCGCGGACTCTGTCTTTCCTATTATCTGAAGGACATTATCGAGTATATCTATAGCGACCTTTTCTATAGAAAGTATCGAGCTCAATATAGATGTCACATCTTTCAGCAGCCTGTATCTTTCTTCTCTTTTCTCCAGGATCAGCGCCTCTTTTTTGTGCCTCTCGTATTCATCCGCGAGCACGTTAGTATTTTCCTCCACCTCTTCTATGCGCGTTTTTATTATATGAGTATAATAATCCTTCTTTTTCATCCTGTTCTCGACAATTAAAAAGGTGACAAAAAACATGGGCACGTTCCAGATATAATAAAAATTCACGGATATGGATATAAGTATCGTGAGAAATACGGCTGCGCCCAGGCATAAAACGCCCCTTCCAAAACCCAGGCTCTGAAGGGAAAATATTATAACCAGATTATAGAGAAAGAATATAGGTGTCTTCGGAAGATCAGTGCGAAATATCAGATAGGAAACAACAATAAAGCCGAAACTGCATAGTATTCCTCTTTTTAAGCTGCTCTTCTCTTTTGATTCCATAACTAAGCATTTTTATGTATTCTCGGCCAGCTAATACCGCGTCTTAGCATAGGCAAGCTCCATTACACTATAATATCTTCGGTATCTTTGTTAAAGAAATGGGCCTTGCTCGTATCAAAAACCATATCAATGTCCTGGCCCACCTCTGGCTTGTCATGGCCGCCGACCCTCGCGATCATAGGACTTTTGCCGGCTGTGATATATAAAAAGACCTCCGCGCCCATAGGTTCTATTATTTCGACAACAGCCTTTACCATATTATCACGCGACGCGTCTGAAACAAAGAGTTTGTCGTATATATCTTCGGGCCTGATGCCGAAGATCACCTCTTTTCCCTCGTACGGCGCGATCTTTAGGTACATATCATCGATAATCCTTACCTTGAACCCGCTCTCTGCAAAGTAAAACTTACTGTCTTTTTTTATTATCCTGCCTTTCACAAAATTCATAGGCGGAGAACCTATAAAACCGGCCACAAACTTATTAACCGGATTATTATAAAGCGTAATGGGATCGTCTACCTGTTGTATTAAACCATCCTTCATAACCACTATCCTGTCGCCCATTGTCATAGCCTCTGTCTGGTCATGTGTAACATATATCATAGTGGACCGGAGTTTTATATGAAGTTTGTTGAGTTCTGTTCTCATTTGGACGCGCATCTTGGCGTCGAGATTACTGAGAGGTTCATCAAATAAAAAGACCATGGGTTTTCTTACTATGGCTCTTCCTACCGCTACCCTTTGGCGCTGGCCGCCTGAAAGTTCGCGAGGCTTCCTGTCAAGCAATTTACCTATGCCCAGTATCTCAGCGGATTCTTTGACGCGCAGGTCTATTTCATGCTTTGGAAATCTGCGCAGCCTAAGGGCAAAAGACATGTTTTCATATACGGTCATATGAGGATAAAGCGCGTAATTCTGAAAGACCATGGCAATGTCTCTGTCCTTGGCAGGCATATCATTGACCATCTTATTTCCTATCCAGACTTCGCCTTCTGTAATCGTCTCAAGTCCGGCTATCATCCTCAGTGTAGTTGATTTGCCGCATCCAGAAGGCCCCACAAGCACAAGAAATTCTTTATTTTCAACCCCGAGATTGACATTATTTACCGCCATTACATTTCCAGGAAAAACCTTTGTTAGATTCCTAAGACTAACCTGTGCCATAAGTTAAAAACCCTTTCTTTTACTCTTTTGGTCGATTTTAGTCGATTTTTCAATAAATGTCAACTCTTAACTTGACAAAACTTACATTGTAAGAATTGTCAAGTTAAGCACATTAGTCGGGGACCCTTAAGGATCCCCTACTAATGTGTGCCTACAAAAAGGAACTTCCTATGCAATCAAATTAAGATAGGTAATCCATGAGCTGGGATATTGTGTAATTCAGGTTTTTACGGTTCACTACCATATCTATAAGGCCGTGTTCTAATAAAAATTCTGAACTCTGAAAACCTTCTGGCAGTTTCTGGCGTATTGTCTGCTCTATGACCCTTGGCCCTGTAAAACCAATAAGCGCCTTTGGTTCAGCTATAATGACATCTCCCAGCGAAGCAAAGCTGGCCAGCACTCCTGCCATAGTAGGGTTTGTCAGAATAGATATATATAATAGCCTTGCTTCATGATGCCTTGCAAGGGCAGCGGAAGTCTTTGCCATCTGCATTAAAGAGATCATGCCCTCGTACATCCTCGCGCCTCCGCCAGAACCAGAGATTATCGCTATCGGCAGCTCATTTTTCGTCGCATATTCAATGGTCCTGGTTATTTTCTCTCCTACCACGTGACCCATTGAACCCATGATAAAGCGCGAATCAGTTACAGAAACAGCGATCTTTTTATTATTCACTGTGCCCTTGCCTGTTACCGCGGCTTCCTCCATGCCTGTAGCAATCCTGTCTTTCTCTATCTTTTCTTTATAAGTCTTTTGGCCCTTAAAATTAAGGAAATCTTTTGGTTTCATATCCTTATCAAATTCTTCAAAGCTTCCCTTGTCAAGAAACATGTCTATGCGCTCGTACGCGCCGATTATAAAATGGTAATTACATTTTGGGCAGACCTTCAGGTTTTCATCCAGGGTCTTTTTGTAAATCATCTCGCCGCAGCCTTCGCACTTGAGCCATGTGCCATCAGGCACACCCTTGCGTTTTGAAACCTTTACGATCGTGTATTTGGGCTTTTTGAATAGAAGCATCTTTTATCAGAACACGTTTATTACCAGGCCTGTCAAGACCTTTGGGTAAAAATACGTCGACTTCTGCGGCATGCGCTTGCCGGCAAATGAAACATCGCGTATCTGGGTGATCTTGGTCGGGTTCAGCATGATTGAAAGAGAAAACCTTCCCCGGTCCACTTCATTTACAGCATAATCCATATCCTTTGTAAAATCTATTGAAATCTTTCCGCCCCTGGCGTCAATCTTCTTTTGGAGCGGCGCTATAATAAAATCATGGAGCACGGTCACATCGAGAGAATCCTTGTCATTTAACCTCAGCCCTGTAAAGTTTTCACCGTCGTAGATGACGAATCTCTTTTCGGACTGGCCTGCCTTTAAAAGGAACTGTCTGGCTTTTTCCTCACAGCTTATTTCTTCAAGACTAAAAACCTTTTTCATTTCAACCGCGAGCTCCGAAAGCGCGTCTTTACTGACTCCCGCAATAAGCCTATGTACAGGCAAAACCACTATGCCGTCACCATAAAGGTCTGTAAAATAAGTAAGGGTATAACCATACTTAGGGTCTTTTTTGGCCTTGCTAAACGCAAGCCCGACTTCATACCTGTGGTGGCCATCAGCGATAAAAAGTTTTTTATTTTTTATAATCTCTGTTATTTCCTGAAGGATAGCTCCATCAGATACCCGCCAGAGTTTATTCTTTATGCCATGAGAATCCACTATGTTTATTAACGGATTAGACTTTGCCGCCCGCGTGAGAATCTTATTGATAGTTTTATCCTCATCCGCGAAAAGCGCAAATATGGGGCCCAGGTTTGCCTCTATAGAGCTAATGAGCCTTGTCCTGTCCTCTTTCGGGGCAGAAAGAGTATTCTCGTGCGGGTAGATAGTGGACGTTTCTCTATCAAAATCTTCTAATTTTAAAAGCGCTATAAAACCCAGCCTGCGCCTGATAGTGCCCTCAAAAGAAAATTCCTGAAGATAGATATAGGCTGAATCATCCTCGTCTTTTTTAAGTACTCCGCTATCCTGCCATTCTTTTAAAAACCTGGCGGCCCGGGTGTATTTATTTTCTTTTTCGTCATCGCCCTGAAGATCCTTACCAAATAAAACTCGGATTATATTATGAGGGTCGGAATTATATAAAGATTCCCGCTCTTCGGAAGAGATTACATCATAAGGAGGAGCAGTCACCTTTGATATGTCTTTTATCTTTTTAGGATTATAAAGCGTGCCTTTAAACGGAATAATATCTGCCATATTCAATGAGCACATCATTTACGTCGCTCGCAGAGCGACGTAAATGATAAGTGCGAATTAATCCTGAGGATGCGACGAACAGGAGCATCCGAAGGAACTCTGAGATTGCTTCGGGCTTCGCCCTCGCAATGACTAAACAATCTCTACAATAGCAGCTAGACGCAGTAGCAATCACTATGTTATTATTCTAATGTTTTGGAGGTGCTAAACCGCAATGGTTAAGAAAACGAGTCATTCTACTCAACTAATCAAGGAATTAGAAGAGATAGCAAAACAGCTTCGAATTAATGTTATTGAGATGGTTTACCGCAGAGGGCAGGGGCATCCCGGAGGTTCATTGTCTCCCGCAGAGATTATATCCGCCCTTTTTTTCCACCACCTCCGTATTGACCCGGACAAGCCCGATTGGGAAAACCGGGACCGTTTCATACTAAGCAAGGGACACGCCTGTTCCCTGTTCTATGCTGCGCTTGCCAAGCGGGGATACTTCCCAACCGAGGAGCTTAAAACATGGGGGTGTATTGGTAGCCGCCTTCAGGGTCATCCTGACCGATTAAAGACCCCCGGAGTCGATATGACTACCGGATGCCTAGGACACGGGATAAATATCGCAGCAGGTCTATGCTTAGCCGGACAAATCAAGGGGCTTGATTATCACACATACGTTCTTATCGGAGACGGCGAATGCCAAGCCGGTATTCTCTGGGAAGGAATAATGCTCGCCGCAAAGTATAAATTGTCAAAATTAACCACGATATTGGATTATAACGAGGTTCAGCTAGATGGTAGAGTGGAAGAGATTATGCCGCTTGAACCTATAAAGGATAAGTGGAAAGCATTCAATTGGGCTATTCTTGAAATCAATGGCCATGACATGAAAGAGGTACTGGATTCATTAGAAAGCGCTTGTGATATTAATGACAAGCCAACAGTCATTATTGCCCATACCACAAAGGGTAAAGGCGTCTCATTCATGGAAGGAAAAGCACAGTGGCATGGGAGAGCTCCCAATGAGAATGAATATAAGCAAGCGTTGGAGGAACTGAGGAAAAAATGAGCCAAAAAGACCAGCCCCGGATGGTTTTCGCACAATCATTAGTTGAGTATGGCGCCATTAATCCAAATGTAGTAGTTTTGACCGCAGACGTTTCTTCCTCGCTTCTGACAACCTATTTCGCAGAAAGGTTCCCGGAGAGGTTTTTTAATGTCGGTATTGCTGAAGCAGGGATGGTAGATACTGCTGTGGGTTTAGCCTTAGGGGGAACCATTCCTTTTGTCACTACTTTCGCCGGTCTCTTCTTAAGAGCGACAGAACAGATCAGAACCTGCGTTGCTTATGCCAGGACCAATGTAAAGCTCATTGGAGGATATGCTGGTCTCTCTAATTTCAAGGATGGCCCCACTCACCATTCAATTGAGGACTTTGCCGTGATGCGGGCGCTGCCAAATATGGTTGTTTTGTCCCCATCCGATAGTGTTGAAGCAAAGAAAATGGTCCCCGTAATAGCGGAATACGATGGGCCTGTATATGCCAGAATAAGTCGAGCTGAAATGCCGGTAATCTTTGATGATAAATATAAATTCGAGATTGGGAAAGGCGTCGTTGTACGTGGTGGTAAGGATGTGACCATAATCTCCAACGGTTATCTGTTACACCGTTCTATCGAGGCAGCAGGTATCCTCGCCTCCCAGGGAATAGATGCCAGAGTAGTAAACATTCACACCATTAAACCGCTGGATGCCTCCTTGATAAAGAAATGCGCAGAAGAAACAGGCGCTATTGTGACGGCTGAGGAACATTCTATTGTAGGTGGATTAGGTAGTGCAGTCGCAGAAGTACTAGTGAGCGAATGTCCAGTACCTGTTGAGATGGTAGGAATCGCTGATAGGTTTACCGAAACTTCCTTAGACTTTGATTCGCTTCTCGACTATTACGGGATGTCCGTAGAGGATATTGTTAAGGCTGCCCGGCAGGCTCTGGACCGCAAGAGAAGGTGTGTATAAGTTAACCAGAACCTTATTTCCCAGCAGGGTCAAAGTGTGTTGGCGCTGTTCGGCTACTTCCACTCTTTCATAATGTCCCTGGATGGGACAACAAGACATACGTTTCCCAGCGATTTTAGGGATGCTTCGTGTATCTCTTTATTTGCTGTTGTGACACAGTCCTCAACAACAACAGTATAGAAACCTCTGGCAGACGCGTCCCTGGCACTTGAATCGACACCTACCTCGGTTGATATACCGGTAAACACGATAGTATCTATCCCTTTGTTTCTCATCATATGCTCAAAGTGTGTGCCAATGAATATGCTGGTGGTATGTTTGTTAAGGACTATCTCATTGCTTTTCGGGCTCACTTCGCTGGGAATTTCGGCGTCAGTGCTTCCTATTGCCATGAATGGTGGCAATTTGGCCGGGTCGTCCACGCCAGCCCTCTTCATTTGCAGGTATATTCTAAATGACGACTCATAGGGTACTGGCAGTGGAGTGATTTTGGTATATATGACCGGAACATTGATGTCTCTGGCGGATTTAATGAGTGGCTTTAGGTTCTTTATGAATTCTTCTTTGTTAAAAGAACGATTTACCAGACCATTCTGAACATCCCATACGACGAGAGCCGTGTGTTTCGGGTCTACTATTTCTCGCAAGGTCTTATATATCTTAGCTGTGGTCGTCATGTCTTCCTCCTTTATTTTTACTTAAGTGCGGTAGCGAGTAAATCAGGTAATAGATAATCTAAATTGGTGGGCTGGTCTTTATCAAACCATATGCTCAAGATTGTTTAGTCATTGCGAGGGCGAAGCCCGAAGCAATCTCAATCGATACCCTTAGCTTTTTTAGAGATTGCTTCGCGGAGCCTGTTCTGAGCGACACGAGATTCTTCGCTATGCTCAGAATGATACAAAGCGAAGGGCCCGTAGTGACATATGCTATGTTTTAGCTAACCCTCCCTATCTCCAGCATTCTATCTACAGCCCTCTTGGCTCGGACCCGAATCTCCTCAGTGACTCTCACCTCAGGAGCCATATCCTCTAAAGCCCACAGCATTTTTTCCAGGGTAATCTTCTTCATATTAGGGCAGACTGCCTTTTGGGATGCAGCAATGAACTCCTTGTCTGGATTCTCCTTGCTTAGCCGGTGGATGAGACCGACCTCTGTGCCCACGATTATCACTCTGGCACTTGTCTGTTTAGCGAATCTACACATACCCCCGGTGCTGAGCACCTCATCGGCCAGGGCAATTACTTCTGGTCTGCACTCTGGGTGAACGATTACCTTTGCATCCGGGTGCTCACTCCTTAGATTGATGATGTCCTCGGGCTGTATTTTGAGGTGCGTAGGGCAATAGCCGGGCCAGAGTATCATCTCCTTGTCAATCTTTGTGGATATATAGTGACCCAGGTACTGGTCGGGCACAAACAGTACCTTATTGGTATCCAAGCTTTCGATAACCTTCACCGCATTAGCTGAGGTGCAGCAGACATCGGACTCAGCTTTTACATCCGCTGACGAGTTGATATAGCAGA
>JBDRBM010000005.1:0-3997 GCA_043822665.1 Candidatus Omnitrophota bacterium | reverse complement strand
TGTCACTGAGCCGCACCTGGCTTTCAATGCCAAGAGCATCTTTTATGCACTCTATCAGTTTCTTTGCGTTTTCAGATTCTGACAATATTTTATCCTGCGGCAATTCATCCCTTTTCTCGCTCTGGCCTTTTAAAATACCCTGTATAAATCTCTTTTCCACCTCGTATCTTTTTATCTTTCCAAGCACTGTCCGCGGAAGAGACTCCTGGGTAACTGTAAACCCCATTATATGTTTATAGCTTGGCAGATCCTTTGAGAGCGCTGAAAAGACATTTTTTATCACTCTTCGCAGCTCCATCTCCCCCCGATCCTTAAAAAACTCAAGGTCAGGCACGACAATGGCGTGGAGATACTCTAATCTTATCCCGTCAATATCTTTCTGAACCCCAAGCATGCACATCTCTTTAACATACGGCGTAGCTGAGTAATGTTTTTCTATCTCATTCGGGTAGATATTTTTTCCGGAGCTCAGGACAATAATCTCTTTTGACCTTCCTGTGATATAAAGATAGCCATCTCTATCTATGTAACCAAGATCTCCGGATAAAAACCATCCATCTTTAATAACCATGTTTGTTTTGGCTTCATCTTTATAATACCCTTTCATTACGTTCGGGCCCATTATTGTGATCTCTCCAATGCCGTCCGTATCCTTATTTATAATCTTTATTTTCACATCAGGTACAGGCCTTCCTACAGAACCGGGTTTTGGCCTTTTAAGAGGATTAAAGCTGACAACCGGGGATGTTTCCGTAAGCCCATATCCTTCCAGGATCGTAAGGCCCATCCTTAAAAAATCCCTGGTTATTGCTTTATCGAGTTTAGCCCCGCCTGAGGCAAAAAAACGGAGGTCTCTGCCAAACGCATTACGCAGGCCTGGCAATAAAATACGGGCAAGCCCCAGAGACGTGGCAAATTTCACAAATAACCCCGCGGGGAAAGATAGTGACCCGAGTTTTTTTACCATCTTCGCGTGCATCATTTGGTAAATCTTGGGCACGCCTATAAAAATAGTCGTACGGCTCTCTTTTATATACTCAGTCAATTTTTCAGACCAGTCAGGCAATGTATACGCTACTATTGCCCCTGATAATAGGGGCATAATGAGCGTAGTCATGAGAGAATAGGAATGGTATAACGGCAATACAGACAATACTGTATCACGGCAAGAAAACAGTCTATAGCGATCCAGGGAGTAGAAATTTGCGCATAGATTCTTGTGAGTCAGCATTACACCCTTTGGCACGTCTGTGGTGCCTGATGTATAGAGGATAAGCATCACGTCATCAGGCCCTATGTCGGCTTTCTGAAAATTGCGCGCGGGGCGCAGTGTCTCTATTTCTTCAATAAAGATAATCGCGGCCTTGTCCTCCATGGCTTTGCGTAATTCCTGATTTTCCCTGGAAATAAAAATAAGTCTCGCGCCTGAATCACTTATTATATTGCCCACATCTTTATCATTAAGCTGAGGGTCTATAGGGACTGCTATAGCCCCTATATAGGATAGCGCAAAAAATATCATTGGCCACTCAGGGCTGTTCTCAAGGATAATAGCAGCCCTGTCTGATTTTTTTATACCTAAAACCGATAGATGAAAGGCCAGGCCTTTTATTCTTTCGTACAGCTCGCCATAAGTAAAAGATATCCATCCGTCAGGGGTCTTTCCCTTGACAGCCACCTTATCCTCAAATTGTCCACTGGATTTTATAAAATTTTCTGTCAAATTATAAACTACCATCTAAAAGCAATACCTCCGCCAATATACCTTTCTTCGCCTCTTAGAAATGATTCTATATACATAAGGCTCTTTTGGTTCATAATCTATTCTTTAAAAAACTGTCGATGCCGGAAATGTATAAATCCTTTGAGTCCTCACAGCACGTATTGTGGCCGCCTAAAAGCCTTAGTCGTTCCTTGGGTTCAGGCGCCAGCTTGAATAACCTCTCAGACTGACTAAACGGTACAATCTCATCTGCCTGGCTGTAGATGATAAGCTTCGGCATGTAAACCCTTTGGATCTTTTTCGCGGAATCAAACTTGGACGATATAAAAAAGGTTGGGAAAAACGGGTAAACAACCCTTGCCATGTCCTTTGTGGAAGTAAACGCGGACTCGGCGATCAATGCCCCGGCAGTCTTTTTTGCGGCAATATCTATCGCGACTGCGCCTCCTAATGATTCTCCATAAAGGACTATTTTTTCAGGAGGTATATTTTTTTCAGAAACCAGGTAATTGTATGCCGCGCCTGCATCGTCATAAAACCCTTTCTCTGACGGGCGGCCGCTGCTTCTGCCGTACCCTCTGTAGTCAAAGATAAAGACATTCAGGTTCAACGCGTTAAGGAGGGCTATCTTCTCTATTCTATGGCTTATGTTGCCGCCATTGCCGTGACAGAATAATATCGTAAACCTGGGTGCTTCTTTAGGTATAAACCAGGCGTTTAACTGAGTGCCGTCCTGAGCCTTAAAATATATATCCTCGTACCTAAGTCCGAGGAATTCTGGAGTTGATTCTATATCCTTTTCAGGAAAGTAAAGGGACCTATATTCAAAATAACGGAAATATGCCAATAAGAGAAACCCGATAACAACTGTATAAACTATATTCTTAATCATATGCCCCCTACGACTCTATAAAATTAAACAGGGTAAAGTTTCGTCGGCAGCATAAGATGCTGCGACTACAGCAGTAGTTGCAGCGCCTTGCGCTGCTTGTAAAAAGGAACTTCCTAATAGAATACCTTCACCAGGCATAGGCCTTTGGCAGGCGCGGTTTGGCCTGCGGCAGGGCGGTGTCTTTTTTTCAATATATCCTTCACTGCCTCTGGCCTTATCCTGCCGCGGCCCACATCAATCAATGTGCCCGCGATGTTACGGACCATATTATATAAAAAACCATCTGCCTGAATGTATATTTCTATTATTGAGGATTGTTTCGTAATTATATCCAGCCTCTTTATGTGTCTTATTGAATTGCTCTCTTTTTTATCAGCGGCCTTGAATGATTTAAAATCCTTTTTGCCGATAAGGTAGCCCGCGGCCTTTTTCATTGCCCCTATATCAAGATCGTAAGAACACATGGCGGCATACCGCATTAATAAAGGCGAGCGGACTTTTCTATTGACTATGGTATATCTGTAAAGTTTTTCTCTGGCATCGAACCTGGAATGAAAATCCAAAGGCACGTCCTCTGCCGAGATTATCGCGATATCAGAAGGCAGGTAACTATTTAATCCTTTTGTTATATTATACAATGGCAGGTTTGAGTCTATTTTAAAATTCGCGGCCTGGGCCTCTGCGTGAACACCTGAATCTGTCCGACCGGCGCCTTTAAGCCGCGCCTTCCTGCCAAAAAGCCTGGAGGCGGCTTTCTCTATCTCTCCCTGAACTGTCTTTAATTTTTTGGTGTTGGATTGTGCCTGCCAGCCCAAAAACCTGGTGCCGTCATATTCTATTGTCAGGCGTATGTTGCGCATTATAAAGGTGATTTTTACCTGGCCAAAAGTTCTGCTATTTGAATAGCATTCAATGCAGCGCCTTTGCGCAGATTGTCACTGACAATCCACAGGTTAAGGCCGTTTTTAATAGACTCGTCTTGCCTGATCCTGCCTACAAAGCTGGGGTCTTTTCCGGCAGCATCTATGGGAAGGGGGTATTTTTCTTTTGAAATATCATCTATGACTTCTACTCCCGGAGCCTCTTTTAATATCTCAATTGCCTGTTCCGGGGTTAATTTCTTTTCAGTCTCAATATTCACGGATTCCGCGTGCGACACTGCCACAGGAACCCTTACGCAAGTAGCGGTAATGCGGATACTTTCATCTTCCATGATCTTGCGCGTCTCATTCACCATCTTCATCTCTTCTTTAGTGTATCTATTGTCGGTAAAGACATCTATCTGAGGAATGACATTAAAAGCGATCTGCGCAGGCAAAACTCTCTTGATCTTACTCCCCTTGAGCCTTGAGCCTTGAGCCTTGAGCCTGACAGCTTCTTCC
>JBDRBM010000004.1:0-2312 GCA_043822665.1 Candidatus Omnitrophota bacterium | reverse complement strand
GGCGTTGTCAAGCCGCTTGATTATGCTATATTTCAGGATCATGGTTATAAAGGGCTTTATGGTGGGTTGGGCCAAGGTGATATCCATAGGCGCAAAGGCCTTAAAAAAGGGCAGAAAATTCTTGATCATATGGGTAGTACGGAGTTGGCGGCAAATTTATTCCGCGCAACTCAAACGGAAGATAAACTGCGCCGGGAGAATATAAGGGGTAAAGATAAAGCTAATCAGGCTCATTTTGAAGTTGGCAAGAAAGTTCGTAAAACAATTAAAGAATTGGGCGGGACAATGCCGGAGAGTCTGCCATCAGCGGAAAATATAAAAAAGATTGCTAAGAATGTGAAAAAGATAAAGTAGGATTTTGAACGATTATCCTGCAATGCTTTCCTTGACATAAATTTCAAAGATGTTGTTCCTTAGCCTTATCCCATATATTTGGGATTTAGGTATCCAGATTTTCATACCATTATATATAAGAATGGCTTTATCGGTTTCGTGTAATATGCGGACTTGGATCCAGGTGTATTTTTCGTTTGAGTATAGAAATCTGTAAATGATGCTGTATGGCCAGGACATGGGTTAGCTTCTTTCCCCCTCACCCTTACCCTCTCCCCTGCGGGGAGAGGGAATATTATTAGAAACAGCCTTTTTTACGGTTTTGGGGTCAATGCCTAGAATTTTGCCTATCTTTTTATATGACATACTTATATAAGAGGCTTGATTATTAAATGTGAAAGGGGTATTATAATAAAGTAAGTAAAAGGGCTTAAAATATGGGTACTTGTCCAATATGTTCGCAGTATTGTGCCAATCTGGGTTTGTCCTGGGTTGGTTTTTTCTTTTAGGGAGACTTTAATGAAAGAAAAAGTTGCTGAAGATAGAATAAGAAAGTATCTTAAAGATAAAGGCGGGCGTCTAAAGAAAGAACAGAAAAAACAAGGAGAACATGGTGTTGACATAGAAGCGTCACATCCTAATAAATGGCCGCCTACTTTTAAAAATAAAATAAAGAAAATGACATATGGCTGGAAGCTATTGAGATTAAAAGGATTTTTAGTATAACGATCGAAATAAGGGAGGATTAAGAAGGGGATTGCTTCGTCGCTTCGCTCCTCGCAGATGACAGGAACAGGGCGGGCTCGCAATGACATTTTGTTAGGAGGCGATAAAATGAGTAGACTTGGCTGTATAAAAGACAAATTAGATACCAGGGATTATCTGATGCGGGCGTATTTACCGCTGGTAAAGCTTCCTAAAAAGGTCGATCATACAAAGAAGATGTCGCCTGTCAGGGACCAGGGCGATGAAGGGACATGTGTCGGGTTTGCCTCAACTGTAGGCATGAAAGAGTATCAGGAGAAGATCGACTATGAAAAGCTTGTAACGCTCTCGCCGAGGTATGTCTATAACGAATGTAAAAAGATCGACGGTTTTCCGGAGTCAGAAGGAACTACTATCCGCACAGCCATGAAGATATTTAAAGAAAAAGGAACCTGCCGGGAAAAGTTCTGGCCGTATGAGCCGCACCAGGAGAATAAGCCTAAGTCCGGGGCAACTACTGACGCTAAAAAGTTCCGCGTCCTTACTTATGCCCGAATAATAAGCCTAAGTGACCTGCGCCATAGCATAGCTCTAAAAGGCCCGTGCGTTATAGGAGTCGAGGTCTTTGAAGGCATGATGACGACAAAGACAGGCATTGTGCCTATGCCTGCTAAAAATGAACCTACCCTGGGAGGCCATGCTATCTGCCCCGTAGGCTATGACGAGAAAAACAAGCTCGTTAAGTTTAAAAATTCATGGTCAGTAAAATGGGGCCAAAAGGGCTATGGCTATCTGCCATATGCCTACGTCGAGCGCTATATGATAGATGCGTGGAGTTCGGTGGATATTGATGATCCGAATCCGCTCACGCTTGCCAGTATAATTGATTATGCGCGGGCTGCCAAAGCTTAATCTATGAAAGTTAGAGAAAAGGTATCTTACGAAATAGACCCTCATAACAGGCTCATAGCTAAGAGGACAGGCAGACCATCAGGCATCACAGGATACAGGCAGGTATTAGACGGTAGGGGTAAATGGGGACGTCTTACTGCCTTATAACAGTTTATAAATATTAGAGTTACAACTGCTATGATTCCAGTATCAAAATAGGAGGGTGTAAAATGAATTGCCCTGTATTAAATTTATTTACAAAATGCTCCTGTTGCGGATGGATGATCTGCGAATTTTGCGTACAGCTTACGATCGTGGTTATAGCGATTGTATTTGGCGGCATGGTCGCCTGGAAACCCAAAAAGATCATAGATATGCAAATA
>JBDRBM010000003.1:0-3437 GCA_043822665.1 Candidatus Omnitrophota bacterium | reverse complement strand
GGTAGAGCTGAGACAGGCACGTCGCGAGTTTGCCGCTGCCAGGACCGGGAGCCGTTACTATCACAACAGGTTTTTTTGTCTCTATATAATCATTCCTGCCATAACCGTCAGAGCTCACGATTTTTTCCACATCGTGCGGATATCCTTCTATCTTTACATGCTTGTAAACTCTGATGCCCAGCCTTTCTAATCTCCTTTTGAATTTCAAGGCGGCCGGTTCATTGTTGAACCTTGTCAGGACAACTGCGGCCACGTTGAGTTTCCAGGCCTTTAAGTCATCTATGAGCTTCAAAGTGGCAAGGTCATAGGTTATGCCGTAATCCCCCCTGACCCTTCCTTGCTCAATATCCCTGGCATAGACACTTATGACTATCTCGGCATAGTCCTTGAGTTTTTCGAGAAGTCGCATCTTCACATTGGGGTCATACCCCGGCAAGACCCTTGCGGCATGATAATCAAAGCATATCTTTCCGCCGAACTCGAGGTAGAGTTTATTATCGAATTTCTTGACCCTGTTCAAGATCTCTTTCGTTTGCTCGGAAAGATATTTTTCATTATCAAAGCTTACTTTTTTCGTAACGACTCGTTTAAACATAGTTTCAGGTGATTTCGCTGTGGTAGTTTTGCAGGGACTTTACGTCGCCTTTATTTTCCAGATAAGATTTTATGCCCTCTGCCGCTGCAATGGCCGCCGCAGGGGTAGTGATATAAGGTATCTTATGCTTTATGGCGCTCTTTCTTATATATGAATCGTCGTACGCCGCGTATTTTCCAACAGGCGTATTGACGATAAGCTGTATTTCTTTATTGTTGACGGCGTCTATTATATTCGGCCTTCCTTCATTCATCTTTTTAATCAATTCGGACTCGACATTATGCTTGTCGAGGAATTTCTTCGTGCCTTCTGTAGCGAAGATCCTGAAACCTATCTCACGCAATCTCCTCGCGGCCTCGGCAATATTCTTTTTCTTGTCCTTGTCAGCGACTGTTATAAGGACCGTGCCTTCCGTGGGTAGTTTCGCATTGGCAGCCTCCTGCGCCTTGAAATACGCAAGGCCAAACGAATCAGCTATCCCCATGACCTCTCCTGTCGAACGCATCTCAGGCCCGAGTACCGGGTCCACTTCCTGAAACATATAAAACGGGAACACCGATTCCTTTACCCCGAAATGGCTGTATTTCCTGGGCCTCTGATTCATATCGCTTAATTTTTTACCAAGCATGAGCTCGGTTGCTATCCTGGCCATGGATAAACCGCACACCTTTGATACGATCGGGACGGTTCTTGACGCCCTTGGATTCGCCTCCAGGACATAGACAGTATCATCAGCGATCGCGTATTGCATATTCATAAGCCCGCAGACCTTTAGTTCTTTCGCGATCTTTTCTGTATATTCTTTTATCGTATCGATGTGCTTTTTTGGTATGGTCTTTGGCGGGATAACACAGGCAGAGTCGCCTGAATGTATGCCAGCCTCCTCTATATGTTCCATGATAGAAGGGATAAAGACATCTTTACCGTCGGATACGGCATCTGCCTCAGCCTCGATCGCGTCTTCTAAAAATTTATCTATGAGGATAGGTCTGTCCGGAGATACATCAACAGCTACCTTTACATAACTCTTGAGCATCTCTTCGTCATATACAATCTCCATTGCCCTCCCGCCCAAGACATAAGAGGGCCTTACCATAAGAGGATATTCTATCCTCGCGGCTATTTTTAAGGCCTCTTCTAAAGTGCTTGCCATCCCGCTTTCCGGCTGGGGTATCTCTAGTTTTTTCATAACCTTGCTAAATCGTTCTCTATCCTCAGCGAGGTCTATACTTTCAACAGATGTGCCAAGTATCTTTACGCCTGCCTCTTCGAGTTCCTGCGCTATATTTAAAGGTGTCTGCCCGCCGAATTGCACTATCACGCCAATCGGTTTTTCTTTATTGTAAATACTCAGGACGTCCTCGACGGTCAAAGGCTCGAAATAGAGCTTATTTGAGGTATCGTAATCCGTGGAAACAGTTTCTGGATTACAATTTACCATTATGCTCTCATACCCCATGTCCCTCAACGCAAACGCGGCATGACAGCAGCAATAGTCAAATTCTATACCCTGGCCTATCCTGTTTGGCCCACCGCCCAATATCATGATCTTTTTGTTAGGAGACGCGCTAACTTTGTCAGGGGCGTTGTAAGTCGAATAATAATACGCCGCGTCTGCGCCGCTTACAGGTACTGCGTCCCATGCCTGGATCTTGCCGAGCTTGATACGACGCTCTCTCACATCTTTTTCAGCCACGCCAAGTATCTGGCCGAGGTATCTGTCTGAAAACCCATTCTCTTTTGCCTTTATCAGCATGTCATCAGGTAGTTTCCTGCCTTTATATTTTAGAACCTCTTCTTCAAACTCAACCAGCTCTTTCATCTGGGTTATAAAATACCTGTGTATCTTTGTTTTATCATACATCTCGTCGACATCCATGCCTTTACGAAGCGCCTCGTACATTATAAACTGGCGCTCTGAAGTAGGGTACGCGAGGAGTTTTCTCAGCTCATCCAAAGAGAGTTCATTGAAATTCTTGGCAAAGCCAAGGCCGTAACGGCTCTGCTCAAGACTCCTTATTGCTTTCTGGAAAGCCTCTTTGTAGGTTTTTCCTATACTCATCACCTCGCCCACTGCCCTCATCTGCGTGCCTAGCTGGTCTTTTATCTGCCTGAATTTCTCAAACGCCCAGCGTGGGAATTTTATGACAACGTAATCTCCGGAAGGCGTATATTTGTCAAGAGTCCCGTCTCTCCAGTACTGAATATCCCTTAAAAGATCTCCTCCGGCCAATCTCGAAGACACATACGCAATAGGAAATCCTGTTGCCTTTGATGCCAGGGCAGAGGAACGTGATGTCCTGGGATTTATCTCAATGGCTACCACCTTGCCATCTTCTGGATTATGCGCGAATTGTATATTTGTGCCGCCTATAACACCTATTGCATCCACTATTTTATAGGAATAGTCCTGCAGTAGTTTTTGAAGTTCGGGTTTTACAGTCAGCATAGGCGCGGCGCAAAATGAGTCGCCTGTATGGACGCCCATGGGGTCGATATTTTCTATGAAACACACTGTGATCTTGTTTGATTCAGCGTCTCTTACAACCTCGAGTTCCAGTTCCTCCCATCCCAAAACAGATTCCTCAATGAGGATCTGCCCGATAAGACTGGCTGATATCCCTCTCGCCGCGATCACTTCGAGTTCCTCGTCATTAAATACAGCCCCGCCGCCTGTGCCGCCCATTGTGTAAGCAGGTCTGACAATAACAGGGTAACCCAAATCATGGGCTATCTTCATTGCCTCTTCCACTGAGTATGCCAGTTCACTCTTTGGGAGAGGTATATCTAGCTTTTTCATTGTCTCTTTAAAAGCAAGTCTATCCTCACCCCTCTCAATAGC
>JBDRBM010000002.1:0-2619 GCA_043822665.1 Candidatus Omnitrophota bacterium | reverse complement strand
TAGAATCCAAAGGATTCAGAATTACCATTCAAAAATGCGATCCCTATATAAATGTTGACCCTGGTACTATGAATCCCTTTCAGCACGGCGAGGTGTATGTAAATGATGACGGGACCGAAACAGATCTTGACCTAGGCCACTACGAACGCTTTACAAGCGCCACCATGGGGAAGGAAAATAATATCACAACAGGGAAGATCTACCACTCTGTTATTTCAAAAGAACGGCGCGGGGACTATTTAGGCGCAACGGTCCAGGTCGTACCGCACATAACAAATGAGATCATCTCTCATATAAAGAAGGTTTCATCCGGCAAGGATATTGATGTTGTAATATGCGAGATTGGCGGTACAGTAGGCGATATTGAGAGTCTTCCGTTTCTTGAAGCAATAAGACAGTTTAAGCAGCATGAGGGACGGGGCACTGTGATCAATATCCATTTAACACTCGTACCTTACATAAAAGCGGCGCAGGAGGTAAAGACAAAGCCTACCCAGCATAGCGTCGGTAAATTACGGGAGATTGGTATCCAGCCGGAGATACTGATCTGCCGTACTGAAAAACCGCTTTCAAAAAAAGTAAAGGAAAAAATAGCCTTGTTCTGCAACGTGGATGAAGATGCCGTAATGGATGCGCCTGATGTCAAGGATATTTACGAGGTGCCGCTTTTATTCCAGAAACAGGGATTAGGAAAGATTATCTGTCAACTGCTTGAACTCAAATATAAAGAAGGTGACCTAAGTGCATGGCGCGATGAGGTAGTAAAAAGGGCGCTTCATCCTTCGAGGAAGGTTTCAATAGCAGTAGTGGGTAAATATATCGAGCTGAATGACGCATATAAATCTATTTATGAAGCGCTTAAGCATGCGGGGGTCGCAAATGATGCGAGGATGGATTTTAAAAAAGTCGATTCTGAGCAAATAGAAGAAAATGGCGTTGAAAAATTTTTAAAGGGTGTTGACGGTATTCTGGTTCCGGGCGGCTTTGGGACGCGAGGCATAGAGGGCAAGATAAAGGCAATAAAATTTGCAAGGGAAGAGAAGATACCGTTTTTCGGCATATGCCTTGGCATGCAGTGCGCTGTTGTAGAATTTGCGAGAGGGATCTGCGGCTTGAAAAAGGCAAATTCCACAGAGTTTGATAAATCCACGCCTTTTCCTGTGATAAGCCTTTTAGAGGAGCAAAAGCGCGTAAAGGATAAGGGTGCCACTATGAGGCTTGGCGCATATCCATGCAAATTAAAAAAAGGTACAAAAAGCTACCATGCCTACGGTAAAGAAAAGATTTCAGAAAGATACCGCCATAGATATGAATTTGACCTGCGCTACAAAAGGGCCATGGAAAAAGAAGGGCTTATTATTTCAGGCACGTCTCCGGATTTGAGACTCGTGGAAATGGTGGAAATAGTAGGCCATCCCTGGTTTGTTGCGTGCCAGTTTCATCCGGAATTTAAGTCAAAGCCAGACAAGTGCCATCCATTATTCAGGGATTTTGTATCTGAAGCACTGCAGCATAGGAAAAAGTAAGATGCCAAAACGCACAGATATTAAAAAAATATTAATCATTGGCTCAGGCCCGATTGTAATAGGCCAGGCATGTGAGTTTGACTATTCAGGCACGCAGGCATGTAAGGCCTTGAAGGAAGAAGGCTTTGAGGTTGTTTTAATTAATTCAAACCCTGCCACAATAATGACTGACCCTGAAACAGCGCCTTATACCTATATTGAGCCCATTACGCCAGAGGTTTTAGAAAAGATTATCATAAAAGAAAAACCGGATGCTATTTTACCTACGCTGGGAGGCCAGACCGGACTCAACATTGCCATGAAGTTAAAGGAGATGGGCATACTTGATAAACACAATGTGCAAATGATAGGCGCAGACTATGATACCATAAAAAAGGCGGAAGACAGGAAATATTTTAAAAAGGCAATGCAAAAAATCGGCCTGGATCTACCAAAAAGCGGCCTTGCTTACAACATGGATGAGGCAAGGAATGCTTTAAAGAAAATAGGCCTTCCTGTAATTATAAGGCCAAGCTTTACGCTTGGCGGGACAGGCGGGGGAATCGCTACGACAAAAGAAGAATTTGAACAGATTGCGCTACTCGGACTCAAAAGCAGCATGATTAGCGAGATTTTGATTGAGGAATCAATCGTGGGTTGGAAAGAGTATGAATTAGAGGTCATGAGGGACAAAAAGGACAATGTAGTGATAGTCTGTTCTATTGAAAATTTTGACCCAATGGGAGTTCATACAGGAGACTCTATAACTATTGCGCCTCAACAGACCCTCACCGATAGAGAATATCAGAAAATGAGAAACGCGTCCATTGCCATAATTAGAGAGATAGGGGTCGAGACAGGCGGTTCAAATATTCAGTTTGCGGTCGATCCTTAAAATGGCTGGATGGTTGTCATAGAGTTGATCCCTAGGGTTTCAAGAAGCTCTGCCTTGGCAAGTAAGGCTACAGGTTTTGCGATTGCAAAGTTTGCTGCAAAGCTTGCAGTAGGCTACACATTGGATGAGATACAAAACGACATTACAAAAGAAACACCTGCATCATTCGAGCCCAGCATAGATTACTGCGTTGTAAAGATCCCTCGATTTACATTCGAG
>JBDRBM010000001.1:0-30363 GCA_043822665.1 Candidatus Omnitrophota bacterium | reverse complement strand
CGCTGAGCTTTTTACATCTTAAAATCGATTTTTTTCGATTACCCCGAGGGGTAATCGGATCGTTAACCTTAACACTATTAACAAGCTCTTTTAACCTTAGAAAGACCTCAAGGCTGACTATTTTAATCTTTCTAAGGCCCCTGGGGGAGGGGGTACGATGTGTCTTCCCATTCCCATAGGGAGCGGAATTTATTTCCCTCTTTACTCCTCACGCCTTTTATGTTACAATAAAAACTTACGAGTTTGTATTTTAAAACCCATATAAAATTAACAGGAGGTAAGCCTTGGCTGATTATACTATTAAAGATATAAGAAATATAGCTTTAATATCTCATGCAGGGAGCGGCAAGACCATGCTTTCAGAGGCAATACTTCACAACGCGGGCGTTACGAGTAGATTTGGAAAGGTTGAAGATGGGACTACCGTCAGCGATTATAGCGAGGATGAGAAAGAAAGGAAGATCTCGATTAACTCAAGCATATTGAGCTTTAATTACAAAGGTAAACATATAACTCTAGTAGATACTCCTGGTTATGCGGATTTTATAGGAGAGATATTAGCCTGTTTAACTGCGGTGGATAGTGCGATAGTTTTAATAGATGCATTAGAAGGTGTAGAAGTTGGCACTGAGAGAGCATGGGGCATAGCAAGAGAAAATAACCTTTCTTGCCTTATATTTATCAATAAGATGAATAAGGAAAATATAGATTTCGATAAAACCCTCAACAATGTAAAAGAACGCTTGGGAAAAAACTGTGTGCTTGCAGCCATGCCTCTTGGCAGCGGTTCTAATTTTAAAGGGGTCGTAAGTCTCGTGGACAAGTCCGCCATAGAGACATTGAGCGGCCCTGACAAAGACAGAGCCGTTAAACTCAGAAATGCATTGATAGAGATGATTGCTGAAAAAAATGACGAACTTTTAGAAAAATATCTGGAGGGCAAAGAGCTAACGCCAGATGAAATTAAAGAGGGTTTTAAGAAAGGCATTGCCTCAGGCGAGATCTTTCCTGTTTTTTGCGGCGCATCAGTAATGGATATAGGCGCTAAGGAGGCCCTCTCAGCTATAGTGGATATATTGCCTTCTCCTGATGAAAAGCCAGTCAGGGTCGTGAAAGATGTAAAGACAAACGAGGATAGAGTATTAAATCCTGATGTGAATGCGCCTTTTGCGGCAGATGTATTTAAATCAATATCCGATCCATATGTAGGCCAGCTGACCATTTTCAGGATCTTCTCGGGCAGTATTAAGTCAGATACAGGCTTTTATAATGTTACAAAGCAGGCCAGGGAAAGGATAGGTTCTCTTCTGAGTTTATTTGGTAAGGAACAGAAGACAGTCGCAGAGGCAATAGCCGGAGACATAGCCGCTGTTGCTAAATTGAAGAATACCTCCACAGGCGATTCTTTGTGCGATGAAAAAGAACAGGTAGTTTTCCCTAAAGTCAATTTCCCAGAACCTGCCATATCATTCTCAGTAAAACCAAAAACCCGTTCAGACGAAGATAAGATTTCTGGAGCTCTCCAGAAGCTCATGGCCGAAGACAATACATTTATACCGCAGAGAGATGAACAGACAAAAGAGCTTCTTGTTTCGGGTATGGGTGATTTGCACCTTGATATAATGATAAACCGTCTCAAGAAAAGATTTAATGTCGAAGTCGAGATAGGCACGCCAAAGGTGGCCTACAAGGAAACAATCAAGAAATCAACCAAGGTCCAGAATAAATACAAGCGCCAGACAGGCGGCCATGGCCAGTATGGAGATGTATGGATAGAGATAGAGCCATTAGAGAAAGGGAAGGGGTTTGAGTTTGTCGATAAGATTGCAGGAGGAGCTATACCAAGAAATTATATCCCGGCTGTAGAAAAAGGAGTTGTAGAAGCCATGTCTAAAGGCGTGATAGCTGGTTATCCTATGGTTGACATGAGAGTTATTTTGTACGACGGATCCTATCATGATGTTGATTCTTCTGATATGGCTTTCAAGATAGCTGGTTCAGGCGCCCTTAAAAAGGCAACCGAGGAAGCCAACCCTGTTTTATTGGAACCCATAATGGATGTAGATGTAATAGTGCCGGATGAATTTATGGGTGATATAACGGGTAATCTGAGTTCAAGGCGAGGCAGGATTGCGGGTATGGATGTTCAAGGCAAGAATCAGATTGTAAAGGCAAAGGTCCCGCTGGCCGAGATGTTTAAATACGCGTCTGAATTAAAATCCATGACAGGCGGCAGGGGATCGTATTCAATGAGATTTTCTCATTACGATGAGGTGCCTGCCAAGATAGCGCAGGGAATTATCGCAAAATATCAGGAACAGAGGAAAGAAGAGCAGGAAAGTAAATGACAAATGTCAAAGCACAAAATTCAAAATAAATTCAAAATCCAAACATTAAAAATTTTATTTTGTTATTTGAATTTTGTCATTTGACATTAACATGTATGCCAGGAGGTTAACTCATGTCAGGACATTCAAAATGGGCGAGTATTAAACATAAAAAAGCAGCTACGGACGCAAAACGCGGCAAAATGTTTACGAAACTGATAAAAGAAGTAACTATTGCCGCGCGCCACGGCGGGGGCGATCTTAATGCTAATCCAAGCTTAAGAACAGCTATTGATAGGGCTAAGCAGGCGAACATGCCAGCTGATAATATTGATCGGGCTATAAAAAAAGGGACAGGAGAATTAGAAGGTGTTTCTTATGAGGAGTTTACCATCGAGGGTTATGGCCCAGGTGGAGTGGCTATAATGGTGGAACTCTTGACAGATAATAAGAATCGCACCACTGCTGATATAAGAAGTATATTTTCTAAGAAGAACGGGAGTATTGCCGGAGCAGGTTCCGTGAGCTGGATGTTCGAGAAGAAAGGCTATATAGAAATTGATAAGTCTACTGTATCTGAAGATAAAATAATGTCTATTGTGCTTGATGCAGGAGCACAGGACATGGAGACAGGCGAGGACGTATATTCCATAACTACAGATCCCAAAGATTTTGAGGCAGTAAAAAAAGCAATAGAGGATAATAATATCAAACCAAATAGCGCTGAGATTACTATGATTCCCAAAAGTACAGTACAGCTTACCGGAGATGATGCCAAGAATGTGCTTGGTCTCATGGAAGTGCTCGAAGACCACGATGATTCGCAGAACGTATATGCGAATTTTGACATACCGGATGAGTTATTGAATCGTGAATCGTGAATCGTGGTCCGCAATTGAAAGTGGAATCCACACGACAATATGCGAATTCTCGGTATTGATCCTGGTCTGGGGATAACAGGTTACGGGTTGATCAAAAACTCTGGCAGTAATTTTAAAGTAATAGAAGCAGGTGTTATACGCTCAAACTCCAGGGACAAAATAGAAAAGCGGCTTTCAGAGATTTACGGTAAAATAATAAACCTGATAAAAGATACCCGGCCAGACGTAGTGGTATTAGAAGATCTATATTCCCATTATAAACATCCGAGAACTTCTATATTGATGGGCCATGTGCGTGGTATTATCTGCCTTGCTGCCGCAGAACAGAATGTCCAATTGGTGAATTATCCAAGCACAAGAGTGAAAAAGGCTGTTACAGGGAGAGGCCATGCGTCAAAACAGCAAATCCAGCGTATGATGGTGAGTTTATTGAATCTCAGTAAGCTCCCTGAGCCAGTGGACGTTACTGATGCCTTGGCGCTTGCATTGACGCATGCGAATGTGTGTTTGCATAATTTATAGCTAAGTGAGCTTTTAGCTGTCAGCTCTCAGTGATCAGCGGCTGAAGGCTGAAGGCTGAAGGCTGAAGGCTTTTATGATTTGCCGTATTTCTGGAAAATTGATCGAAAGACGAGAAGATTCAATTATCCTCGACGTGAATGGGATTTACTATGAGATCCTGATACCAGGAGCTATTATTAATTGCCTGGATAGCCAGGTTCAGGAAGACGACACAATATCGTTGATTACCTATCATTATCTTCAGGTTGAGCCTTCGAGGGCATTTCCATTCCTGATAGGTTTTTTAAATGAGATAGAGAAGGAATTTTTTGAAAAGTTTATAACTGTTTCGGGTATAGGTCCAAAGGCCGCTGTAAGGGCTTTAAAGATGCCTATTTCTGCCATTGCTCAGGCCATAGATACAGGAGATGTTTCTTTTCTGAAATCATTGCCAGGCATAGGCACGCAGAGGGCAAAAGAAATTGTGGCAAAGTTACAGGGCAAGATTGGCAAGTTCGGGCTTATACAGGATGATACAGGTGTAGTATCAGCTCGAAAAGGCAAAGACGATATTCAGGAGCAGGCAATGGACGTGCTCCTGCAGCTCCAGTACAAAAAATTTGAAGCCAAGAACATGATAGATGTGGCCTTAAGCCGTAATCCTGAAATAAAGACAGCAGAAGATTTATTGAACGAAGTATATAAGCAGAAGACTAAGAAATAGAAGGAGCTATCAGCTATTAGCCATCAGCAGCTGACAGCTGAAAGCCGAATGTGACTAAACAAGAATTCAAAGACGATCGTGAGAGATTGATAACAGCAAAACAAACAGAGGAAGAAGTTGTATTTAATATCTCCCTTCGGCCCGAAAAACTCGGCAATTTTGTAGGGCAGAAATATGCTATTGAAAACCTCAAGATAGCAATGCAGGCGGCAAAGAAAAGAAAAGAGGGACTTGAGCACATACTTCTATCAGGTCCGCCTGGCCTGGGCAAGACAACATTAGCTCATATAATAGCACATGAGATGAACGCAAAGATTACTGCCACATCCGGCCCCGCTATAGAGCGTGCCGGTGATCTAATCGGTATACTTACCAATCTCGGAGAAGGCGACATACTTTTTATCGATGAAATCCATAGACTTTCAAAAGTAGTAGAGGAATTTATATATCCCGCAATGGAAAATTACCAGATAGATTTTTTGATAGATAAAGGCCCTTACGCAAAGACCATAAAGTTTAATCTCAAGAGGTTTACTCTGATAGGCGCCACTACCCGCGCAGGGCTCCTGAGCGCTCCTCTGCGAGGCAGGTTTGGCATGTTTTATCATCTTGATTTTTATGAGGTAGGAGACCTTGTTAAGATAATCGAGCGTTCTGCAAAACTCTTGGGTGTTCCTCTGAACGAAGAAGCTTCCAATGAAATTTCAATGCGTTCACGCGGAACTCCAAGGGTGGCTAACAGGCTCTTGCGTAGAGTGAGGGATTATAGCGAAGTAAAGGGTGACAGCAAGATTGACAAGATAATCGCTGTAAATGCCCTTAAATCTCATCGCATAGATTCGGCAGGCCTTGACGACATTGATAGAAAAGTATTAAAGGCATTGATAGATTTTTATGACGGCGGCCCCGCAGGCATAGAATCGCTCGCCGCTACATTAAACGAAGAAAGCGATACCATAGTCGACGTGGTGGAGCCGTTTTTGTTAAAGATAGGTTTTATTAAACGTACCCCAAGGGGAAGGGAAGTTACGAAATTAGCGTATGAGCATCTTGGAATAGCGTATAAAAAAGAAAACCAGAAGGAGTTATTTTAAAACCCTAAACACTAAACTCTAAATCCTAAATAAACTCCAAACTACAAACTCTAAATTCCAAACTGCAATATTTGGAGTTTGGAATTTGGGGTTTAGAATTTGTTTAGAGTTTAGGATTTAGGGTTTAAAGATTGAAAAGGCGATTTTTAATGCGACTATTATTACACATCTGCTGTGGGCCATGCGCGATTTACCCAATTAAAGAATTAACAAACAGTAGATTTAAGGAAATCGTAGGATATTACTACAATCCTAATATACATCCACCCAGCGAATACAAAAAACGAAAGAATGCATTGCGGGATGCAGAAAATAACATTGGATTTAAAGTGATATATCCCGCCTACAAGATAGAGGAATACTTTAGAAAGGTTGCATCAAAAGAAGATTCTCCTCAAAGATGCGGGTTATGCTGGGAATTGCGGCTTAGAGAGACAGCGTGTTTTGCGAAGAAGAACGGATTCAATGCTTTTACTACAACGCTTTTGATAAGCCCGTACCAAGATCACGAAATTATCAAAGAATTGTCCGAGACTATAGCCAAAGACGAAGGGATAGAGTTTTATTATAGAGATTTCAGGAAAGGTTTCAGGGCATCTCAGGAAGATGCGAAGAAAATTGACATGTACAGGCAGAAATATTGCGGGTGTGTTTTTTCCGAACTCGAACGCGTTAAAATGAAATGATGATTAGTGGTTTTGGCCGGTTTTTAATCCTTACCGGAGTTATTTTAATAATAGCAGGCTTATTGCTTAGCTTCGCTGGGAAAATTCCATGGATAGGCAGATTCCCCGGAGATATTTACATAAAAAAAGAAAACTTTAGTTTTTATTTCCCTTTTACTACCTCCATCATTATAAGTATTCTTATCTTTATAATTTTGTTCTTTATGGGCCGAGGGCAATGATCCGCAAAATATCAATTCTATTTTTTATCTCCCTGCTGTTTTTTGCGCATCATCTTTATGCCATGGGTTTTGCGCCGCCGCATAAATATATTCCTCTGAGGGTTCGCGTTATCAATGAAACTAAAGAAGTAAGGTTGCGCATAAGAGGTTCGTATAAGATAGTTGACCTTGGGGACGGAAAGATTTTGAGTGAGGATAGAAATCTATTGGAGCTTTCTGTTTCTCCAGGATATATCAAGGGTAATGGCATAAAGATTTTACCAGAATCAGACGCTAGTATTTATGTTAACAACCGCCAGTTTCGCGGCACCATAGATATTATTAAAAATGAAAATAATAAACTTTTTGTTGTAAACCACGTGGATCTGGAAGAATATTTATACGGTGTTTTATACCACGAGGTTAATCATAACTGGCCTATAGAGGTCTTGAAAGCGCAAGCCATTACTGCCAGGACTTACGCGCTTTACCAAAGGCTTGTAACTAAGAGCAAATATTACGACCTTACCGCAGATATTTATTCTCAGGTTTATGGAGGCAGGACATCTGAGAAATTGCGTACGACCCGCGCGGTTAAACTGACGCAAGGGCTTGTGCTTACTTACGAAAGTAAGATATTCCCGTCATATTTTCATGCTACGTGTGGGGGGAATACGACCGACGCGTCAACTTTATGGAATCTTGATATATCTGTCTTGCGTGGCAGGCCGTGCAACTTTTGCGACATCTCACCTCATTACACGTGGCACAAAGAGCTGACTATAGACTATATACAGTCCAGATTAAAAGAAGCGGGTTATGATATAGTAATTGTTTCTATTGAGATACTGAAGAGAGATAGTTCAGGAAGAATCCTTGATCTTTTAATAAAGGGAAAAGATAAGGATATTAAACTAAGCGGCAATAAATTCAGGCTGATAATAGAGCCAAATATAATAAGAAGCTCTAATTTTGAGATTGAAATAAGAGGTAAGTATATAACATTCAGAGGCAGGGGCTGGGGGCATGGGGTAGGCATGTGCCAGTGGGGCGCTTTCAACATGGCTAGCCAGGGCTGGAAGGTTGAGGCTATACTGGAGTACTATTATCCTGGAGCCGAAATCGTCCGTATAGAATAAGATAGGTTCAAAGAGAGTATGCTGAGATTATCCGATTTTGATTATAATTTGCCGAAAGAGCTAATCGCTCAATATCCTTGCGATAAGCGGGATAAATCCAGGCTTCTGGTTTTGCATAAAGATACAGGCAAAATAGAGCACAAGGCCTTCGGGGATATAGTTGACTATCTTGATAAAGGCGACCTGCTTATTTTGAATAATACAAAAGTTGTTCCGGCAAGGCTTGTCGGAAAAAAGGAAACAGGAGGAAAAGTTGAAGCCCTTGTATTAAATATTAGCGGAATGTTTAACGTGAAAAGTGTAATGGAAAAAGAATGCGAGGTTTTGTTGAAACCGGCGAGAGGGTGCAGGCCTGGGAGTAGATTAATTTTTGGCAATGGGGAATTAAAAGCGGTGGTCGCAAGGATAGATAAGGGCAGGAGATTTTTAAAGTTTGAATGTAATGGAAACTTTGAAATACTGCTGGAGAGATTTGGCAGGATGCCATTGCCGCCTTACATAAAACGTGAACCTGAGATTTCTGATAAAGAAAGATACCAGACAGTTTACGCAGAAAAAAAAGGGGCTGTTGCCGCCCCAACAGCAGGGCTGCATTTTACAAAAGAAATCCTGAGTAATATTTCTTCTAAAGGGATAGATGTTGAGTACGTAACGTTACATGTAGGTTACGGTACTTTTAAACCAGTTAAATCTGATAGCATCGCTGCGCATGAAATGGAAAAAGAATATTTCGAGATAGATAACAGTTTAGTTGAAAAGATTAAAACAGGAAAATCTCGGACGATAGCCGTAGGTACAACTACATGCAGGGTTTTGGAGACCGTGTGCGGTTTTGAACACCCTTGCCATGGCTGGACAGATCTATTTATCTATCAGCCATATAGCTTTAAAGCAGTGGACGTACTTTTGACTAATTTTCATCTTCCTCGGACTACTCTTTTGATGCTCGTAAGCGCATTTTGCGGTAGAGAGGTTTTGATGAAAGCTTATAAAGAAGCAGTAAAAGAGAGGTATAGATTTTATTCATACGGCGATGCTATGCTGATTTTATAGCATAGCAGAAACTGTTTAAAATTACTGTGCTCAAAACCTGGTCTTGAAGGTGGTTATTGTGTTTAAGATTACGCATAAAGATACTAAGACAAAGGCAAGGGTGGGGCTTTTGGAAACGCCGCACGGGGAGATCGAGACTCCTGAATTCATGCCTGTTGGCACTCAGGCTACTGTGAAGGCGCTTTCCAATGAGGACTTGGAATATTGCGATACGCAGGTTATCCTTGGGAATACATACCACCTCTACTTAAGGCCTGGCATGGATATTATTAAAAATGCCGGAGGCCTGCATAAATTTATGTCATGGACTAAGCCTATCCTTACAGACAGCGGCGGGTTTCAGATATTCAGTTTGGCAATGCTGATGAAGATAAAGGAAGAGGGCGTTGAATTCAACTCGCACGTTGACGGCTCCAAACATTTTTTAAGGCCAGAGGATATCGTGAGATTACAATTTGAGTTAGGCAGTGATATTATGATGGTGCTTGATGAGTGCCTGCATTATCCATGTCCGAAAGATAGGGCAGAGCGTTCGCTCGCGCTTACAAATAGGTGGGCAAGGCGCTCGAAAGTGGAGTTTGGTTCTAGGCTGAAGGCTTCCCTCGGCTTTGCTCGGGACAGACAAGGCTCAAGGCAGCTTCTCTTTGGCATAGTGCAGGGGAGCACGTATCCTGATCTTCGCAAGAAGTCCGCGGAAGAACTGGTAGAGATTGGTTTTGACGGGTATGCCGTAGGCGGATTGAGCGTAGGCGAACCAAAGGATCTTATGTATGAGATGATGGAGAATTCAGTAAAATATATCCCTGAAGATAAACCGCGCTACGCAATGGGGATCGGCATGCCGCAGGATTTTTTTAGCGCAATAGAGATGGGCGTGGATATGTTTGATTGCGTCGTGCCCACTAGAAACGGAAGAAACGGAGCCGCTTACACGAACGAAGGGAGGATTATTATACGAAACGGCGAATATTCAAAAGACTTGAGGCCTTTAAGCGAAAGTTGCGACTGTGTCGTCTGTAAAAAGTATACACGCTCTTACATAAGGCACCTATTTAATACAGAAGAAATATTAGGCCTGCGACTTACATCTTTACATAATGTATATTTTTATGTAAACTTATTAAGAAGGATCAGGGAGGCGATAAAGCAGAACAGGTTCCTGGAATTAAAAAAAGAATTTAAAGACAGGGTATTTTAGATTTGAAACAAATTAGAAATTCTGAATCGTAAATTTAAATAAGTATAACCAAAAAAGGAGGAAGCAATGAATCCAAGCGCAGCTCAGCCAAACACGATAATCAGCCTATTGCCGATTATATTTATATTCGCGATATTTTATTTCTTGCTTATAAGGCCGCAGCAGAAAAAACAGAAGGAACACGATAAGATGGTATCTGAGGTGAAGAAGAATGACGAAGTTGTTACGAACGGCGGGATACACGGTACAGTGGTTAATGTAAAAGACACCACACTTATCTTAAAAATAGATGAGAATGTCAAGATAGAGATAAACAAGACTGCGATAGCGTATGTGAAAAAAAGCAGGTAAAATAAGTTTCTGGAAGCCCCTCTGTAGGGCACCCTTAAGGGTGCCCTACAGAGGATTACAGGGGTGATAACGTTGCGACAAATTTGTATCCTGTGCCAAAATTTTGTAAAATTTGATACGAGGCGTAGAGCGCACAATAGCAGCTTTTAGCAGCTGTAGGGCACACTTTAGTGTGCCAAAAAGTATTCTATTTGAGGAGAGGAAAAATGACCAAAAATCTACAGTGGAGAATACTCTTGACCCTTGGCATAGTGATATTTGCCCTGGCAGGCATGCTGCCGTTAAAGGAAAAGATAAATCTCGGACTTGATCTACAGGGAGGTATGCACCTTGTCCTTAAGGTGGATACCTCAAAAGTGCCAGAGGAAGCCAGGGAAGATGCGCCTAACAGGGCCCTTGAGGTAATACGCAATAGGATTGACCAGTTTGGAGTCAGAGAGCCGCTTATTCAGCGCCAGGGTAAAGACTCAATTGTTGTGCAGCTCCCAGGCATTACTGATAGAGAAAGGGCAATAGAGCTCATAGGGAAGACTGCGCAGTTAGAATTCAAACTAGTTGAAAATGGCGAAGATTTAAATAGAGAGATAGCTGAAGATAATGTGCCTGAGAGCTACGAATTTAAGACGCTAGGAAAAGAGAAGCTGCTTTTAAAAAAAGAATCAGAGCTTACAGGAGATACCCTGGTTTCAGCAGAGGTTAAGTTTGATCAGTCCAGGTTTAACGAGCCTTATATCGCGCTTGAATTTAATTCAAAAGGCGCCGCGATTTTCGCTGATGTCACAGGTAAGAATGTCGGTAAAAGACTGGCGATTGTCCTGGATGGAAAAATACATTCCGCGCCGCATATAAATGAAAGGATACCTTCGGGAAGAGCCAGTATAACCGGAAGGTTCAGTGTTGAAGAGGCTGGAGATCTCGCGATTGTACTGCGCGCAGGCGCTTTACCGGCGCCTATATATATAGAAGAAGAACGCACAGTGGGCGCGCT
The DNA here is from genome assembly GCA_043822665.1 of Candidatus Omnitrophota bacterium. Classification (GTDB taxonomy): domain Bacteria; phylum Omnitrophota; class Gorgyraeia; order Gorgyraeales; family Gorgyraeaceae; genus JAHIEN01. Next base: position 19,221 of record JBDRBM010000001.1, on the reverse strand, counting down.
CCTTGGCCGCGATTCCATTGAAAGCGGTATAAGGGCTTCCTTGATAGGGCTGGTTCTTGTAATAGCTTTTATGCTTTTATACTATCTCTTTGCGGGTTTTGTTGCTTCAATCGCGATTTTTTTAAATTTCATAATAGTCCTGGGCATGTTAGGGTGGCTTCATACTACATTAACTCTTCCAGGTATCGCGGGCCTTATACTTGTTATCGGCATGGCAGTGGATGCCAATGTCCTGATATACGAACGCATACGCGAAGAACTTTCAACAGGAAAACACATTCGCAGCGCTGTCGCTACTGGTTACAACAAGGCCTTTACCGCAATTTTTGATTCAAACATAACCACGCTGATCGCGGCAGCGCTTTTATTCAAATTCGGCACAGGTCCTATAAGGGGTTTTGGCGTGACTCTTTCCATAGGCATAATGGCCAGCATGTTTACAGCCATATTTGTAACGCGTATTATATTCGATCTCGTTACAGCCAATAAGCGTTTTACAAATTTGCCTATGCTTCAGATGTTTAAGAAAACAAACATAGATTTTATAGGCAAAAGATGGATTGCGTATGTATTTTCAGTGATTGTTTTAGTGGGCGGCATGGCTATTTTCTTTGCCAAGGGAGAAAAGGCATATGGCATTGATTTTACAGGGGGGCAGCTGCAGGAATATTCGTTTAAAAAGCCTGTTAAGGTAGAAGATGTAAGAAAGGCGCTTTTAGATATAGGCATAAAAGACTCGACTATTCAACTTGTGGGCGAGAAAAAAAGCGAGGTCTTGATAAAGACATCTGAAGACGTGGCAGCTAAACTGAAAGAAGAGTTTGATAAAAGGTTCAAAGATAATTCGTCTGAGATCTTGCGCGTGGAAAAGGTAGGGCCTTCTATCGGCAGGCACCTTAGGAAGAGCGCGAGACTCGCTGTGGTATGGAGTCTTATAGGTATATTGCTATACGTTGGCTTCAGGTTCAAGAACGTAGCATTTGCGACTGCTGGTGTAATCGCGCTTTTTCACGACGTATTTATTGCTATGGGATTTCTTGTCGCAACAGGCAGGGAAATGAATCTCACCATTGTAGCCGCGTTATTAACAATAGCAGGCTATTCCATAAACGATACTATTGTTATATACGACAGGATAAGGGAGAACATGAAGCTTTACCGCAAGGCGACTATGAAAGAAATTATAAATATGAGCGTAAACCAGACTCTCTCAAGGACTGTGCTTACGACATTAACCACGCTTCTTGCTGTATGTTCGATATTCTTTTTCGGAGGAGAGGTGCTTAGAGACTTTTCTTTCGCGCTTATGGTGGGTATGATATCAGGCATATATTCAACTATATACATTGCTTCTCCGCTTGTAATATTATGGTATACTCGAAGACAGAGATAGGATAGTCGAGTAATTTTATGAACAAATTCTCGCAGATACGGCGCATACTGCTTTTAATCCTGGCCCTTAACTGGCTTGTGGCGTTCAGTAAAGTAATATATGGTATTATGACAAAGTGCGCGTCTATGACAGCCGATGGTTTTCATTCGTTTGGCGACGGCGCGTCCAATATAATAGGGCTTGTTGGTATATGGGCCGCCTCTATGCCAAGGGACGAAGATCACCCTTACGGGCATAAGAAATTTGAAACCATCGCTACCTTAGGCATACCGGTAATACTTTTTATAGCCTCCTTTAATATAATAAGAGAGGCTGTATCAAGAATGATTCATCCTGTGACGCCTGATGTTACAACCCTTAGCTTTATCCTCATGGCAGTAACGATCTGCATAAATATATTCGTAATGAGATACGAATATAAAAAGGGCCGTCAGTTATCCAGCGACATACTGGTGTGCGATTCAATGCATACAAAGAGCGACATCTTTGCGTCGCTCATTGTTATAGGTACACTTATTTCAATAAAGCTTGGTTTTTCTTTTCTTGATACTGTTGTCTCCGGTATTATTGCAATGCTTATAGCTAAGTCAGGCATTGACATAATCAAGACAAGTTCAAATGTGCTGTGTGATGCAAACGTACTAGCCAAGGCCGCGATAAACGAGGCAGTGAAAGGGATCCCCGGAGTAACGTCAGTCCATAAAATCAGGACAAGGGGCAGGCAGGATGACATACATGTGGATCTGCACGTGATTACTGACGCGAAGATGCGCGTTGATCAGGCCCATGAACTCAGTCATAAGATAGAATCAGCTTTAAAAAGAAAAATATCAGGCGTAACAGATGTCAGCGTTCACGTAGAACCCCATAGATGAAAAAATGGAATATAAGACAATCTGATGAAGCGCGGCAAAGACTCTTAAGCGATGCCTTAGAGGTATCCCAAATAGTTGCGCAGTTGTTAATTAACAGGGGTATTTTTACTATTGATAAGGCAAGGGCTTTTTTGAGAGGCGATATCGCGGAGCTTTATAATCCTTTTTTGATGGAGGGGATGCATGAGGCAGTGGCACGTTTAAAGATGGCCATAAAGAAGAAGGAGAAAATCCTTATCCACGGTGATTATGACGTAGATGGCATAACTGCGATATCAATACTTGTCTTTACATTGCGCAGTTTAGGGGCAGAGCCGCTTTTTTATATACCTGACAGGCTTACAGAGGGATATGGACTTAGTTCTGGCGGGGTTGAAGAGGCTATAAAAGTAGGCGCGCGTCTTGTTGTGACAGTGGATTGCGGCATATCAAGCTATAAAGAGGTAAAAACGCTCAACAGCAATAATATAGATGTTATAATAACCGATCATCACGAAGTGCCAAAGGTTTTACCCCCTGCATATGCTATAATAAATCCTTTGCAGAAAAATTGCGCTTATCCTGATAAAAATCTTTCCGGAGTAAGTGTCGCGTTCAAGCTTTGCGAGGCATTGTGTTCTGAGTATCATGTTCAAAATGCATGGCAATATCTTGACCTTGTTTCAATGGGCACTGTGGCTGATGTCGCGCCTCTTATAGGCGAGAATAGAATTTTAGTAAAAGAGGGTTTGAAACTGCTTAGGAATGGCGGAGCAAATAAAGGCATAAGGGCCCTCATGGAATCAAGCGGCCTTAAAACCAAAGAGCCAGGATCTTTTGAGATAAGCTTTATACTGGGGCCGAGGATAAATGCGGCAGGCCGGATAGGTTCTGCCTGTGAGGCGGTCGAACTCTTTCTTACTGAAGATGATAATAAAGCAAAGGTCCTTGCCGAAAAATTAAATAAGGCCAATCGCGAACGTCAGAAAATAGAAAATTTGACGTTAAAAGAAGCCATGTCTAAGATCGAAAGAGAGATAAATTTTAAGGAGCACAAGGTTATAGTATTGCATAAAGAGGAATGGCATATAGGGGTTATAGGGATTGTCGCGTCAAGGATATCAGACAGGTTTTACAGGCCTTGCATATTGATCTCGACAAAAGATGGGATGGGTAGAGGTTCAGGCAGGTCTATAGAAAATTTTCATTTGTTTGAGGCCCTTGCGGGATGCGGTGATTTTTTAAAGGAATACGGCGGCCACAAGTACGCATGCGGATTGACCATAGCTGAAGAGAACCTCACGAAGTTTATAAAGCTGATAAATGAAATCGCTGACACTGTTCTTTTATCAGACCATCTTATTCCCACTCTTGACATAGATATGGAAATATCATTGAGCTCACTGGACACCTCTGTAGTGGAAGACATAAACAGCCTTCAGCCTTTTGGGGAATCCAATCCTGAACCTGTATTCTGTTCCAGAAATTTAAGATTAATAAGACCTGCTGTTATATTAAAGGATGAGCATATTAAGTTATGGGTAACTGATGGGGATAAGACCTTTGAGGCGATAGGCTTCGGCCTTGCGAAAAATAGCGATATAGGCGCAGCCGTCAAAAAGTCGCCAGCCATTGACCTTGCCTATACAGTTTCGTTCAACAACTGGCAAGGTGTCCAGACTATCCAATTGAAGATAAAAGACATCCGCCCTTCCTTAACTTGACGAAAGTTACATTGTAACTTTCGTCAAGTTAAGCTATGTTATTCAGGCCTTTTTTATTTTTCCGGCTTTTATGCAGGAGGCGCACACCTTGATGCGCTTAGTGGCGCCATTGATTATTGCGCGTACGGTTTGAATATTTGGCAGGAATCTTCTTTTTGTTACTCCGGTTATTTTCTTACCAACGCCGCCTTTTTTCTTTGCCAGGCCCCTGCGGGCAATGCTCCTTCCGGCAATTGGCCTTTTTCCGCAAATTGTACATATCCGTGACATAAGATACCTCTCATTTTTATGATTGAATTAGAGTTAAAATAATAGCATAATATAAGAAACTATGCAAGAGAAAATTAAAGAAGCTTATAGATTAATGGAGTCCTGCAGTCTATGCCCCAGAAGGTGCGGGGTTAATAGGTTAAAAGGTAAGACAGGCGTTTGTAAGGCCGGGCTCCTGCCCATGGTGTCAAGTTTCCATGCCCATTTCGGGGAAGAGCCGCCCATCTCCGGCTACAGCGGGTCAGGCACTATATTCTTTACGCATTGCAGTTTGAGGTGCGCATTCTGTCAGAATCATCCTATAAGTCAACTGGGAGAGGGAAGGGAAGTCAGTATAGAGGATTTGGCAGGTATGATGTTGAAATTACAAACACAAGGCTGTCACAACATAAATTTTGTTACCCCTACTCATTATATGCCTCAGATACTGAAGGCTGTCTTTATAGCCAGGGAAAAGGGCCTTAGATTACCTTTGGTTTATAATTGCGGAGGGTATGAATCTCTTGAGGCCCTTGAGATTTTAGATGGTGTAATCGATATATACATGCCGGATATGAAATATTCAGACAATGCCGCGGCGAAAAAATATTCATCCGCGCCAGATTATTTTGAAGTGTCAAAAATGGCAGTTAAGGAGATGTGCAATCAGGTGGGCGGTTTAAAATTAGAAAATGGTATCGCGAAAAAAGGGCTTTTAATAAGGCACCTTGTCTTGCCGGACAATCTTGCCGGGAGCGAAGCTATCTTTGATTTTATTGTAACAGATTTATCACCGGATACATACGTCAATATCATGGCTCAATACTATCCATGTCATCTCGCTTTTAAGTTTCCAGAGATCTCAAGGCGCATTACACGCAAAGAATACATGGATATATTAAAACTTGCGGAGAAGAAAGGCCTTTCACGTGGATTTCGGCAGGTACTCGGAACAATTGACAGAAAAAGAATCCCTGAGTGGACAAATGATTTAAAGGAATAGAATAAATACTTTCCCTATAAGTATATTACTTAACGGCCCTTTAAGAGCTAATTCGTCCTTTTTTTTAACAAGGATAGCTCGTGCCCAACAGCCGCAAGTGCGTCTTTGGTTTCTGAGAGCTCTTTCGAAACTCTTTGATACTGTTCTACGGGTATAATCTGCTGTTTTCTGCCCTGTCTTCTGGGATTGGCAAGGGCTTCCATAGCTGCCGCTCTTACCTTCTTTCGTATGGCAACTAAGTCCCAAGGCCTTAGCCCGTAGCGTTCCAGGATAGGTTTTACCGGAGCGCCTGGCGCGTTGCATTCCAGATAGACATCGAAGAGCTGTTCCGGTGTGAGCTTTAATCGTTCTTTTTTTATATTTATAGGTTCCAATTTGTGGCCTCCTTTAAGTATTATACTCTTTTTTAGGCTACAGCCTAAAGTTAATTAACTCTTCCAATTGAGGTCACTATCGCTGAAAAAACGGGGAAGCTGGCGTAAAATATTCTTTAAGAGTAGGAATCGGTCCTGGCCTTGAACAAATTTCTGTGCCAGGAGGTCTGGTTGGCACTTTTTTCACGATAGGTCAATTGACGGATGTCATTGAAATACCTTTCTTAGATGCCCCTGGAGAATGTCCACCGAGCATAGACAAAAGATTAATCGAGATCACTAAGAAAATAGACTCGACAAAAAGTATTGTCGAAGAAATAAAATCCATTCTCCAGGAATTTCGAAGCCATTTTGAATATAGGATATATCAGATTAAAACATATTTACGAAAGATCTATGATATTGTAAGTTTTTCGTATCGGAGACAGACTAAAATCTTTTATAGATTTCCGCGGTAAAAAACCATTATAGCTTAATGAGGGGTCGGGGTGTTTACCGACCCCTCATCCTGAAGCCCGAAGGGCTGAAGGTTCTCTATAGATCCTTCGCTTCGCTCAGGATGACCCCTGTATACGAGAAAAAACTCCACGAGGGGTCAGTTTAATAAATAATACGGCTAAGTCATTAAAGGCTTAGCCGTTTTTTATTTATTTAGGTATGCAAAACTAACTAATTGACCCAACAACATATATTTGTTATAGTTATATACTAAGGCCAAGGTTGAACCTTAACTGTGGGTTGATTTTGGCTGGTTTTTTGGAGCAGGGGAGCTTTAAATGAAAGATTTATCTATTTCCGCAAGATTTGTTAAAGGCGTGGGGCCATCGAAGTTAAGGCTTCTGAATCGACTTGGCATAGAGATTGTGGAAGATTTATTATATTGTCTTCCAAGAAGATACGAAGATAGGAGCAAGATTAAACAGGTTATAGCGGTAACGCCGGGTAATTTCGAGACTATCAGGGCAAAGGTATTGGCCTTTGGAGACAGGACCACTAAAAAAGGCATGAATATTTTTCAGATGGCTGTCGGTGATTCCACAGGCGTGATACACGCAACGTGGTTTAATCAGCCCTACATGAGGGATAGATTCAAAATAGGCGAGGACCTTATCCTTTATGGCAAGGTAGAAAGGCATATCCACCTTCAGATAAATAATCCCGAGTATGAGATATTGACTGGCACAAGAGAAGATTCTATACACATGGGAAGGATTGTGCCTGTATACCCTTTGACTGAGAGCCTGAATCAGCGCTGGTTCAGGAATGCCATGAGAACCGCGGTCGATGAATATGTAAACAGTATACAGGAAATCCTGCCGTATGATATAAGGAAGAGAAACGACCTGATGATTTTAAAAGAGGCTGTCCGCAATATACATTTTCCAGTAAGTGATATTGTTCTCGAAAAGGCGAAACAACGGCTTGTCTTTGATGAATTTCTATTGTTGCAGATAGGGATTTCCCTGAAACGCTCAAAGATCAAAATAGATTTAAATGGATACGCGCATAAGACAGAAGGGGATTTGATGGAAAGATTCAGGAAAAAACTCCCGTTTGAATTTACAAAAAGCCAGGCGAGAGTTATAAAGGAAATAGAACTGGATATGAAACAGCCCAGGCCAATGAATAGGCTTCTCGAGGGCGATGTAGGAAGCGGCAAGACAATAGTCGCGCTTTATGCGCTTGTCTTGACTGTGCAGAATGGATACCAGGGCGCGCTGATGGTCCCCACGGAGATACTGTCGGAACAGCATTACAAAAATATAGTATCACTGCTTGACGGCCTTGGCATAAAAGTAATGCAGTTGTCAGGGGACTTAAACCCGCAGGAACGCCAGAGGCGCAGACACATGATAGAAACAGGAGAAGCGGATTTGGTTGTGGGTACGCACGCACTTATACAAGAGGGCGTAAATTTTAAAAACCTGGGATTGGCCGTGATCGACGAACAGCATAAATTCGGGGTCATACAGCGCGCGCTTTTGAAGTCAAAGTCTAAAAATCCTGATATACTTATAATGACAGCTACGCCCATACCCCGGACACTTGCCATGACTCTTTACGGAGATATGGATGTTTCAATAATAGATGAGTTGCCGCCAGGCAGAAGAAACATAAAAACCCTGTATTTCCAAGAGGATAATCGTGACAAGGCTTACAGAATAGCTTATGAGCAGGTAAAGATGGGCAGGCAGGCGTATATAGTCTACCCGATAATAGAAGAATCTGAACGTTCAGACCTAAGGGCAGCTACAAAGATGCGCAAAGAACTTGCGGAACTATTCCCGGATTTAAAGATAGGGCTTTTGCACGGCAAGTTGAAGTCGAGCGAGAAAGAAAGGATAATGTCAGATTTTAAAAATCAAAATATAGACTTACTAGTCTCAACCATAGTGATAGAAGTCGGAGTTGATATTGCCAATGCCTCTATTATGATAATAGAGCATGCTGACAGGTTTGGTTTGAGTCAACTACATCAACTCAGAGGCAGAATAGGGAGAGACAGGTTTCTTTCTTATTGTATTTTAATAGCGGACCCAAAGACAGATGATGCAAGAGAGCGTATAAAGGCAATGTTAAAGACGCAGGACGGGTTTAAGATAGCCGAGGAGGACCTTGAAATAAGAGGTCCGGGCGAATTTTTTGGCACTAAACAGAGTGGTCTCCCTAAATTAAGGATAGGAAATATAATACGCGATAGAGCTATCCTTGAAAAGGCCAGGCTTGAGGCATCTGAATTGATAGAAAAGGATAGATTTCTGCGCAGGCCGGAGAATATATTTCTGCGGAGAGAGCTGAAGAAAAAATTCAGCGCGCAGGATTTAGAACTGGCTTCAGTAGGGTAAGACCAGGTCTTGAACACAGCAAAAATCTGGTATTTAAATATATGCGGATAATAGGCGGGAAGTTTAAGGGCAGGATAATAGAGATGCCGAAAGGCATAAGGCCTACATCAGATAAGGTGCGCGAGGCGTTGTTCGAGATCCTAAAGAGCCGCATAGAGGGCGCTAGTTTTCTGGACCTTTACTGCGGTAGCGGGGCAATGGGTATCGAGGCATTGTCGCGTGGCGCAGGGGCTGTGTCATTTGTGGACAACAGCCCCAAATGTGGTTCTGTTTTAAAGAAGAACATATCTCTCCTGGGTCTATCTGATATATCTTGTATAAATATATATAAAAAGAATACCCTGAGCGCCCTGCAGGATTTTGAAAAATCAGGCCTAAAATTTGACATTATTTTCCTGGACCCGCCTTATTATAGCGACCTGGCTAAAAATAGCTTGATAGCAATTTCCAAGTGTGATATACTGGCTCGAAATGTCATAATAGCGGCAGAGATATACAAGAAAAGTCTCCTGCCTGCGGCAATAGGCCCCTTAACTAAAATACGGACCGCGAAATACGGCGATACAATACTGGAGTTTTTCGCAAGATGAAAAAGATAGTAGTTTACCCTGGAAGTTTTGATCCTGTTACATACGGCCATCTGGATATTATTAAACGGGCCTTGAAGATATCAGACAAGGTTATTGTAGCGGTTGCCCATAATGCCGACAAAAAGCCGCTTTTTAGCGTTGAGGAGAGGGTGGCCATGCTTAAAAGGGCAGTGAAAGGGCTGAAGGGAGTGGAAGTAGAGGATTTTTACGGGCTTGTTGTCAGGTATGTAAAGAGAAAAGGCGCCAGAGTTGTGATCAGGGGTCTGCGCATGATATCTGATTTTGAATACGAGTTTCAAATGGCCCTGACAAATAGAAAGCTCGCTAGTGATATAGAGACAATATTTATGATGCCGTCAGAATCTTATTCATATTTATCAAGCAAGCTTATTAAAGAGGCCGCCAGCTTGGGCGCAAGCCTTAAAGGTTTTGTGCCGAGTTTTGTAGATCTGGCAGTAAAAGAAAAACTCAGGCTGCGCAGAAAAAGGTAAATCCGTGGAGTTTATAGAAAAGATATACAAAGGCGCGAGAAAATCAAAAAAAAAGATAATCCTGCCCGAAGGCGAGACCCCGCGCGTTTTAAAGGCCGTCGACGTTATTTTAAGGAAAGATATATGCTCCGTAGCGCTCTTAGGAGACCCTCGAAAGATACAGAAGATTTCAAAAGCGGAGGGCGCTGATATAAGCAAGGCAGAGATTATCAATAGCGCTTCTTACGGCAATCTGGATAAATATGTGGCGCTTTACTGCGAGATAAGAAAACATAAAAAAATTAACGAGGACGAGGCAAGAAGACTTATTACCGAGAATCCTGTTTTTTACGCGGCGCTTGGTGTCCGTTCGGGAGATTTTGACGGTTTTGTAGCAGGCGCCTCAACTACTACACGTGACGTCGCAAAGGCGGCCATATATTGCATAGGGCCAGGAAAAGATACGCCCACTATTTCAAGCTCTATCATCATTATTGTTCCTGATAAGACCCTTGGTTCAAACGGAGTTTTTATATTTGCCGATGCCGGTATAGTGCCTGACCCAACAGCTGAACAGTTATGTGATATAGCAGTTGCGTCTGCCAAGATGGCCGCTGTATTACTGGACGATAAACCGCGCGTAGCCATGCTTAGCTATTCAACAAAAGGCAGCGGCGGCTCAAGCAAGAGCATAGAAAAGGTCAGAGAGGCAACGAGGCTTGCCTCACAAAAGATGCCGGATTTACTTATAGATGGCGAGATACAGGTCGATAGCGCTATTGTGCCTGAAGTAGCTAATAGAAAAGACCCCGACAGCAGGATAAAAGGCAGGGCAAATATATTTATCTTTCCGAATCTTGATGCCGGAAACATATCCTATAAAATAGCAGAGCGTTTTGCAAAGGCGCATGCGTTAGGGCCAGTCCTGCAGGGCCTTAAAAAGCCGGCCAGTGATCTGTCTCGTGGGTGCAATACGCAGGATATCATTGATACAGTCGCTATAACAGCTTTTCGGGCACAAGAAAAGTCTTAATATTAAAATGTTGATACTAGTATTAAACAGCGGAAGCTCTTCTATAAAATATAAGCTCTTTGATATATCCCATACATGCGAAAACCTTTTAGATAAGGGTATTGTTGAAAGAATAGGCCAAAGTGTGCCTGGTCATAGAGAAGCCCTGGCAATGATCATGGAGAAGCTGCAGACCAGGATTGACGCAGTGGGCCACAGGGTTGTCCATGGCGGAAGGTTTAAGGAAGCTACTATTGTAAATAGTGAGGTTATAAAAGAGATCAGCCGTTTTAGTGAGGCTGTGCCGTTGCATAACCCCGCGGCAATTCTCACAATAACCGAATCTATGAAATTGTTATCCAGTGTGCCTCATGTCACAGTGTTTGATACGGCATTTTATCAGACCATGCCGGACTACGCGTATCTGTATGCCGTGCCTTATAAATATCACGAAAAATACAGAGTGCGAAAATATGGATTTCACGGCACAAGTCACAGGTATCTTACCATGCAGGCCGCCCGCGTCTTAAAAAAATCAATAAACAGGGTCAATCTTGTCACCTGCCATCTCGGAAATGGCTGTAGTATAACAGCCGTAGAAAATGGCAGGGCTATTGATACGAGCATGGGGTTTACGCCGCTCGAAGGTCTTATAATGGGGACTCGTTCAGGGGATATTGACCCGGCCATTATCCCTTACATAATGAAAAAAGAAGACATGGATATAAACACTGCCATGGAGATGCTGAATAAGAAAAGCGGCCTCCTCGGCATTTCCGGCATAAGTAATGATATGAGAGAGATAATAAAATCAGCAAGATCCAGCAAAAGGGCAAGACTTGCCCTAGATATGTTTATTTACAGGGTAAAAAAATACATAGCCGCATATGTGGGCATACTAAAAAGAGTTGATGCTGTAGTATTCACAGGAGGCATAGGCGAGAATCAGCCTGATTTAATGAGAGAGGCCTGCCGCGGTATTGCACCAAAAAACAGCAAGACCCTGATTATACCCACAGATGAAGAATTAATAATAGCCCGTGACACTTTTACCGTAGTCAAGGCTAGGCCTTGAGCATAGTAATTTCAAGAGATCCTTCAGCAGCTCCTGCTCGTCGCTGCTTTAGGATTAATTCGCGCTTATCACTTACGTCGCCCTGCGGGCTCCGTAAGTGATGCGCTCATTGAACTTGTGAAGATATACGTTGATAAAATACCTCCAGATGGCTTGGTAATAACGGAAGAACTCGATCCGCATAATGATTCGCTTGATCTAAATAATCACGACATCTCTTTTACTAAATCGATTAGAGTTCAAGCGAAGGTTATAAAGGCGGGAAACGAGGTCTTAGTGGACGCAATGTTAGAGGCCCCTATCGAATATACGTGCAGCCGGTGCCTGGCGAAGTTTTTAGACATCTTTAGAAAAAGATTCAATACCAGCTATGAGGCAAAGCCTGGGCAAATCATAATAGTGGACGAAGACATAAGGCAGGAGATGATATTGGATTACCCCATGAAGTCTTTGTGTAAGTCTGATTGCAAGGGACTTTGTCCCAATTGCGGGCAGAATCTTAATGTAGAAAGCTGCGAGTGCAACATCCTGTAACTTCTTGTAACTTTAAATGATGCTTCTAAAGCGGAGGACAACATGCCATTACCAAAAAGAAGACATTCCAGTTCTAGGCAGGGCAAGAGAAGGGGAGAGCAAAAAATATATATCCCCAGCAGTTCTATATGCCCTAATTGTAAAGCGCCTAAGTTGCCGCATCGCGTATGCGGTGTATGCGGTTTTTACAAAGGCCGGCAGGTAATACAGATAAAAAAGAAGGAAAAGAAAGAGAAGAAATGAGTAAGCTATCAGCTCTCAGCTGTCAGCCTTCAGTTTTACTGATAGCTGACGACTGAAAGCCGAAAGCTTCTTTAATAAGAGGTATTAAATAATGATTAAGATTGCTCTTGATGTAATGGGCTCTGATAATTACCCCGTATCTGATGTAGAAGGCGCGGTATGCGCGGCACGCGAATTTGGCTATCAGATTATACTGGTGGGCGACGAGGACCTGATAAAAAAAGAACTCGATAAACACAGGCCTGTTCCCGATAACATTTCCATCCAGCACGCATCCGAAGTCATAGGCATGCACGAACAACCTGTCCTTAGTGTCAGAAGAAAAAAACAATCCTCCATAGTGATCCTCGCAAACCTGGCTAAGGAAAAAAAGGTAGATGCTATAGTAAGCGCTGGTAATACAGGCGCTTTGGTATGCGCTACTATGCTTAAGTGCAGATTGCTGCCTGGCATAGAGAGGGCTGGCATAGGAGTGGTAATGCCTACGCTGAAAGGAACAGTATTGATGATTGACGCCGGAGCGAACATAGACGCAAAACCAAAGCACCTATTGCAATATGCCATAATGGGCAGTGCTTATTCTCAATGTATATTAAATAATGCGTTACCCAGAATCGGGCTCTTGAATGTGGGAGAAGAGGAGTCCAAAGGCACTGGATTTTTAAAAGAGGCATTTGGTCTTATCGAGCTTTCAGGTTTGAATTTTATAGGCAACGTAGAAGGCAGGGACTTATTCATGGGTGACTGCGATGTCATTGTCTGCGATGGCCTTGTTGGCAACGTGGCGCTTAAGGTGTCAGAGAGCACCGCGCACGCTCTTGTAGAAATACTGAGGCGGAGCTTAAAAGACAGTTTATTATCAAAGATCGGGGCTTTGTTAAGCAAAAAGGCCTTTTATTCATTTAAAACTAGAATGGATTATGCTGAATACGGAGGCGCGCCGCTTCTTGGCATAGATGGTATCTGTATAATTTGCCATGGCTCATCTAGCCCAAAGGCAATAAAAAACGCCATCAGGGTCGCGGGAGAAGAGGTTATAAAGAATGTCAATCAGCATATTATAGAGAAAATCAATTAAAGCCATGACTTACGGGACGAAGCGGATGTAAGCCAGACGCTCATTAAAGAAAGGACCGTATATAATGCGTAAAGTTGGGATACTTGGGTTGGGTTCTTATGTGCCTCCTAAAAAATTGACAAACAGCGATCTTGAGAAAATGGTGGATACATCTGATCAGTGGATAATGACGCGCACTGGTATAAAGGAAAGGCGCATAGCGGATAAAGATGTTGCCGCAAGCGATCTTGGCGTAGCGGCCAGTAAACTGGCTATTGAGGACGCGGGTTTAAAACCAGAAGATATAGATCTTATCATTACTGCCACCATAACTCCTGACATGGCTTTTCCTGCCACATCGTGTATCATACAAGACAAGATCGGGGCAAAAAACGCCGCGGCCTTTGATATAAACGCCGCATGTTCCGGGTTTGTCTTTGGAGTTGTCGCGGCGCAGCAGTTTGTAGCTACAGGTGTATATAATAACATACTTGTGGTTGGGACAGAGAAATTGTCAAGTATTGTCGATTGGCAGGATCGCTCTACATGTGTCTTGTTCGGCGACGGCGCAGGCGCGTGCGTTATAGGAGTGAGTAACGACAGAATGATAGTCTCAAATTTCTTGGGCGCGGACGGCTCAGGAGGGAATCTTTTAAAGGTACCTGCAGGCGGTTCAAGGATGCCGACAACAGAAGATACAGTGAGGCAGAGACTGCATTTTCTAAAGATGGAAGGAAACGAGGTCTTTAAGATAGCGGTGAGGATAATGGTTGATGCAGCGAATAACGCGATTAAAAAAGCAGGGTTAAGCTGTGAGGACATTGACTTATTGATCCCTCATCAGGCCAATATCAGGATATTAATGGCAGTTGCGAAACGGCTTGGCCTTCCAGAAGAAAAGATTTTTATGAATATAGAAAAATACGGGAATATGTCAGCCGCGTCCACCGCGGTTGCCCTTGTAGAAGCCAGTCAATATGGTAAGATTAAAAAAGGCGATAATGTTGTGTTGGTTGCCTTTGGTGGAGGCTTGACTTACGGAGCCGCGCTGATACAATGGTAAAAAAGATAGCTTATCTATTTCCAGGGCAGGGCGCGCAGTATGTTGGAATGGGTAAGGACTTGTATGACAATTGCGCTGAAGCCAGGGCAATATTTGATGAGGCAGATAATACCCTACCTTCTATAAAAATAAAAAAACTCTGTTTTGAAGGGCCTATAGAGGAATTGACACAGACAGCGAATAGCCAGGTGTGTATATTGGTGGTGAGCGTTGCCGCCTTAGAGGTATTATTGGCAGCGCAGCGGCGCGCGAGAACTACAAATAATAATGTAGTTACAGCATCTTATGCTGCTGGTTTAAGCCTTGGTGAACTTACAGCCCTTGTAGCCGCCAAGAGCATAGAATTCAAGGATGCGGTGCGTTTGGTCAGGATGCGAGGAGAGTTAATGGAAGAGGCCTCCATGAAAAATCCTGGCAGTATGGCGTCTATTATCGGGCTTGAGCCTCAGATTTTAAAAGATATTTGCGCCGAGATAGGCTCAGAGATAGCGAACCTGAATTGCCCAGGACAGATTGCTATATCCGGACGAAAAGAAGCAGTGGCAGAGTGTATGGCTGTGGCAGTGGAAAAAGGCGCGAAAAAGGCTATCCCATTAAAAGTGAGCGGCGCATTTCATTCATCATTGATGAAAGACGCCGCGGAAAGATTTAAGGCAGAGCTTGAAAAGGTCAGCATCTCAGTGCCTATGATAAAAGTCGTCAGCAATGTTACGGCAGGCTGTGAGGTATCACCTGAAGAGATAAAAGAGAATCTTGTAAAACAGCTATATAGCCCTGTTCGATGGGAGGAATCAGTCAGGAAAATTGCAGGCGAAGGTGTTGAGACATTTTTTGAAATAGGCCCTGGCAATGTCATTAGGGGTCTTCTGCGCAGGATCGATCCTCGCCTGAAAGTCCATAACATAGAAAAAGTAAAAGACCTTGATATTTGTATTGTTTAACTTGACGATTCTTACAATGTAAGTTTCGTCAAGTTAAGCGGGTGGGGGAGATGAAACGACGTGTTGTGATAACAGGGCTT
Organism: Candidatus Omnitrophota bacterium; assembly: GCA_043822665.1. Lineage (GTDB taxonomy): Bacteria > Omnitrophota > Gorgyraeia > Gorgyraeales > Gorgyraeaceae > JAHIEN01. The sequence continues at coordinate 3,713 of JBDRBM010000001.1, read as the reverse complement.
GGGGTTATTGCTCCTAATGGTAATGGCAAACGTGCTTTCTGGGATGCGCTTAAACAAGGCTGTTCAGGAATAAGGCGCATTACGAGGTTTGACCCAGGGCCTTTTCCAACACAGTTTGCGGGCGAAGCGGATTTCGACCCTGCCCAGTTTATCTCAGCTAAGCAGATAAAAAGAATGGATCGCACATCCCACATGGCTGTTTCAGCGGCAAAGATGGCCATAGAAGATGCCGGGCTAAATATAAAGGATGAAAGCCGCGAGCGCATAGGCGTGATGATCGGCACTGCAATGGCAGGTCATGGCCTGATGTTAGAACAGCATGACGTTTATATAAAAAAAGGGCCCATGAAAATAAATACCTTTACTGCCATTGGGTCTTTTCCTGATGCGCCATCCAGTCAGATTTCCATAGAGCTTGGCATAAATGGCCCAAGTTTTTCAATAGCAACCGCGTGTTCTTCCGCATCAGACGCTATGGGCTATGCGTTTAATGCAATTAGAAACAAGGAACTTGATATTATTATAATGGGCGGTTCAGACGCTCCTCTATTTCCTCCGATCTTGAGCGCATTCTGTGTCCTAAGGGTTTTATCAAGACGGAATGACGCGCCTGATAAGGCATCGAGGCCATTTGACAAAAAAAGAGATGGCTTTGTGTTGGGGGAAGGGGCGGGGATGCTTATACTGGAAGACCTTGAGCATGCGTTGAAGAGAAAGGCCCATATCTATGGAGAGATACTGGGATTTGGCATGACGTGCGATGCTTTTCATATGACAAATCCGGAACCCTCAGGCTCTCAGGCTATAAGGGCATTAAAACAGGCTATTAATGACGCTGGCGTAAAACCCGAGGAGATATCTTATATAAATGCCCACGGTACTTCAACGCCATTAAATGACAAAAATGAGACATTTATAATAAAGAAAGTATTTGGGCCTCACGCAAAGAAAGTAGCGGTCAGCTCAGTTAAATCCATGATAGGCCATCTGATAGGCGCTGCTGGGAGCGTGGAATTGATCGCTGCCTTAATGGCGCTTGAGGAAGGGGTTATTCCTCCGACCATAAATTACGAAACCCCAGATCCTGAATGCGACCTTGACTATGTGCCTAACAAGGCAAGAGAGGCGAAGGTAAATATATTATTAAAAAATTCGTTTGGGTTCGGAGGCAAGAACTCAGCGCTTGTTGTTGGTAAATATAAGTGAGGAGGCTATTATGTGTGAATTATCATTGGAAGGCAAAATCGCTCTTATAACAGGATCTGCCAGGGGGATAGGAAAGGATATCGCGCTTCTATTTGCCAAAGAAGGAGCAAGTATAGTTATATGCGATGTAAACATGGAAGAGGCAGAAGAAACCGCTAAAGAAATTCAAGGCATGGGCCGTGATTCTATTGTATTTAAGGTAGATGTCACTAATTTTAACGACGTCCAGGGAATGATAGATAAAATTCTTGACAAATTTAAGAAATTAGATATACTTATAAACAACGCAGGCATAACAAAGGATAATCTTATACTCAGGATGTCTGAAGAGGACTGGGATAAGGTCATAGCGGTTAACCTGAAAGGTTGTTTTGTTTGCACCAAGGTGGCTGCAAAGGTTATGCTGAAACAGCGTTCAGGGCATATTGTAAATCTTGCTTCGATCATTGGTATAATGGGTAATAGCGGCCAGGCAAATTACGCGGCCTCAAAGGCAGGCATAATAGGCCTGACAAAGAGCGTGGCAAAAGAGTTGGCGCCTCGAGGCATTTGTGTTAACGCAATAGCCCCAGGGTTCATAAAGACTGATATGACAGCTAAGTTGCCGGAAGAGATTCAAAAGAAGATGTTATCCGTTATTCCTCTCGGAAGATTCGGGGAAGCAAAAGATGTGGCAAATCTTGCTTTATTTCTTTCGAGCGAAAGCTCTTTATATATAACCGGTCAGGTAATTCAAGTAGATGGCGGCATGTTGATGTAAGTTTGGACTTTTATAAAAGAAGTTCAGTGCTCATTTGAGGAGGTATAAAATGGCAGTTATTGAAAAAGTAAAGTCAATTATAGCAGAACAGCTGGGCGTAAAGCCGGAAGAGGTAACTCCAGAGGCATCTTTTATAGATGACCTCGGAGCGGATTCTCTTGATACAGTGGAGCTTGTCATGGCGCTTGAAGAAGAATTCGGGGTAGAGATCCCGGATGAAGACGCCGAAAAGATTACCACTGTAGGCGATGCTATTAAATACATCGAAGACAAAGCTGGCAGTAAGCAATAGGGCCATGTTTTTAAAGTTTTAAAACAAGGGTTAGGGGATAAAAATTTCTCTTCTAACCCCTTTTTTTAGAGTATAGGAAAGTAGAAAATATTTTCCTATACTGTTGGGAGAGTTTGAGAGGGTGCAGGCACCCTCTCAAGGGGTGACAGTGGAAAAATGCGACGAAAAGGAGCATTTTGTAACGTCAGAGGGGCGAAGCCCCATGAACAAGTTTCGAGGAGCAGAGCGACGAGGTAACTTGAAGGCGGTCAGGATGAATAGAAGAGTTGTAGTTACAGGCATTGGGATAATATCCCCTGTCGGGAATAATAAGGAGGAATTCTGGGCAGCTCTTTCATCAGGGAAAAGTGGTATTGGGCCATTGACTACTTTTGACTGTAAAGACTATGATTCCCGTATCGCTGGAGAGGTAAAGAATTTTACGCCCCACCCGTTTATCCCGAAAAAAGAATTGCGGCGCATGGAAAAGTTTGTGCAGTTTGCCGTAACTGCCGCTAAAGAAGCTGTTGATGATTCAGGCCTGGACATATCAAAAGAGGATCCATTTGATATAGGCGTATTGGTTGGTTCAGGCATAGGCAGCCTCAGAATTATAGAAGAACAGCACAAAGTTATATTGGAAAAAGGCCCTTCCAGGATGACGCCTTTTCTTATCCCGATGCTGATAGTGAATATGGCGTCAGGCCACATATCCATAATGTTTAATGTAAAAGGCCCGAATTCTTGCACTACAACTGCTTGCGCGGCAGGGACACATGCTATTGGCGAGGCCTTCAGGCTGATACAGCGGGGTTATGCTACAGTCATGATAACAGGCGGGACAGAAAGTTGCATTACGACTCTGGGCATAGGGGGGTTTTGCGCGTTAAAAGCGCTTTCTACCAGAAACAATGAACCAGAAAAAGCCAGCAGGCCTTTTGATAAGGAAAGAGATGGATTTGTAATGGCAGAAGGTTCAGGCATAGTTATTTTAGAGGAACTTGAACATGCAAAAAAGCGAGATGCTCGGATTTATGGCGAGGTTGCTGGTTTTGGCATGACAGGGGATGGATACCATATGACAGCTCCTGATCCCTCAGGCGAAAGTCCGGCAAGGTGCATGATAGAAGCCTTAAAGGACGCTAAGTTAAGGCCAGAAGATATTGCCTATATAAATGCCCATGGCACATCTACCCAGCTAAATGACAAGATAGAGACGCTTGCAATAAAGAAGGCGTTCGGCGCCCATGCCAAAAAAGTCGCTATCTCTTCTACAAAGTCCATGACAGGGCATCTTTTAGGAGCGGCAGGAGGAGTAGAATTTGCGGCATGCTGTTTAGTAATAGAAAAAGGCATTATCCCGCCAACCATAAATTACGAAACCCCGGACCCAGAATGCGACCTTGACTACGTACCTAACCATGCGCGCCAGGCAAAGGTCAATATCACCCTTTCTAATTCCCTCGGCTTTGGCGG